>NZ_JBQQCB010000006.1:0-265662 GCF_052246675.1 Nonomuraea sp. KM90
CGCGCCTGCAATAGTGAACATCTGCGGCCACCCCTCTTCTCCGGCGTCTTCTCAACACCGAAGATGAAGGCGGTGGCCGCTCCCGACTGACACGACACGCCGTAGCGCGGCAGTCACATTCCGGTACGTCCCGTTACATGGTGATATGCCACAACATCGGGCGCGATCTGGACGCACCTGCACCGATGCCCGGACCTGCTTAAATCGCAAGCTAAGCCCAGCCCGGCCCGACGCCCGCCGGAACGGCCTGAATGGCGATCGTTCGGCTACCGGCCTGTTCGGTTGGCCACGATGACCTGGACCGTGTGCTCCAACGCGTAAGCCGGGTCTGCTCCCCCGCCCTTGACCTGCTCATCGGCGCTGGCCACGGCCTGGATCGCCCTGGACAGCCCTTCCGGCCCCCAGCCGTTGAGCTGCCGCTTCACCCGGTCCACCTTCCACGGCGGCATGCCGACATGGCTGGCCAGCTGCCCACCTCGGAGGTTGCGCGGCGCGCTGCCGACCTTCGCCAGCGACCGCAACCCACCGGCCAGCGCACTCACCAGCAGGACGGGCGCGACCCCGGTGCCGAGAGCCCACCGCAACTGCTCCAGAGCATCGGCCAACCGCCCCTCGATCGCCGAGTCGGCCACGTTGAAGCCGGTGACCTCGGCCCGCCCCTTGTGATAGCGAGCGACCGACGCCGCACCGATCGTCTTGTCCTCGCTGTCGAACGCCAGCTGATTGCACGCCGCCGCCAGCTCCCGCAGATCGTTCCCCACCGCGTCGAGCAACGCCTGGGCCGCGTCGGCGGAGATGTTCCGCCCCGCCCGCTTGAACTCGCCCTTGATGAAGTCGAGCCGCTCCCCGGCCTTGGTGACCTTGTTGACCGTGATCACCTTGGCCCCGGCCTTCTTCACCCCATCGACCAGCGCCTTCCCCTTCACCCCACCCGGATGGGACAGCACCATCACGGTGTCGTCGGAAGGCTGCTTGGTATAGGCCACGATCTCGGTGATGACGTCCTTCGGCAGATCCTGGGCGGACCGGATCACCACCACAGACCGATCCCCGAAGAGCGAAGGCGAGGTGAGCTGCGTGAGCTCACCGGTCGTGACCTTGCCCCCCACAAGATCATGCACATCCGAGCCGGGGTCGGCCGCCCGCGCCGCCGCGACGACACCACTCACTGCCCGGTCGGCCAGCAGCTCCTCATCGCCGAGGATCAAGGTCACAGGTGCTGGATCGGTTCCCGCCATGTCAGGCAGCATGCCATGCGCCGCCGACAACCTGGTACTCGATCGCTCCCCGGCCGCGCCCTCACCAGGATGGGCCTGATCGCCCGAATCATCAATCGAGGCGATCCACAGGTTTCGATCATTGCTCGGGCCACCGAACGACGTTCAAGGTGGCAGTGCGATGCGATTGTGGTCTTGCAACTCCCCGGCGCGGGCCGAAAGCACCGCACCACCTCACCCTCTGGCCCTTTTCGGATTCGTGGCGGTGGGCCGCCGAGAGTGTCGGTCGGGACGTCACTTGACGCGGCGCCAGTAGGCGAGCTGGTGGCTCGTGCTTTTGACCACATGCGGCGGGGACTCAGGCTGCGGCCAGATCTGCAGCAGGTAGCAGTCGACGACGGCATCCTCCGGGGCCAACATGTTCACTTTGTTGCCCTCGTCCATGTTCACGCCGTGATAGCGCAGCCGATACCACCCCGGTCCCGAGGACAACTTGGGTAGCAGGTGATCTCCTTCGCCTGACCATTCGGCTATGCGGAGCCATTCCGACTGGGCCCGGTAGCTGATCTCTACGATGTCCTCGTACCCATCGGTGTCCGCTCCCGGGTCCTCATCGGACACGACCACCGAGAAGCCGACCGGACCGCTGCACAGGCCCGTGATCAGGAGAGCCTTGCCCTCCTCCGCTGACACTCGGATGATCCCCACGGGATGCACAGGATCGTCGTCAGGACGGTCCTCCATGACCGGGATTTCCTCGTATCCGTCGACGAGGTATGCCTGCCTGTATGAGACGTGAAGGTCGTACGACACGGTCGGCATGGGGGCCATGGTCGCCAAGACTATGATCACGGGCTGACGTTTTCGATCGGCCTGCAGCGAGGACGCCATGATGCGCTTGGGCTCGTGGTCGCAGAGGGCTCTGAGGTACGGAGCCCAACACCGGCCGCCGCCCACCGACCAGCCACTACGGGTTGCGGGATCGGTCAGTCGGCGTGGAGGGCGGCTTTGGCGTCGGTGAGGGGGTCGGGCACCGAAGGGCCGGGCGTCTGGAGGCGAACGGAGAGGAGGCGTCCGTTCCAGGGCGACGGGGTGCGGTAGCGGTCGGACACGGGCAGGCCGGCGTCGTGGCCCAGGCGGAGACCGGCGCCGCCATGCTGGAGGGCGAAGGGAAGCAAGCCGTCGAAGGCCAGGGTGCCCACCACAGCGTCGTCCTGGATCAGGTGGAAGGCGGGGCGGTCTGGGCCTGTGGCGTGGGCAATGGCCAGGCTGTGGCGGCCGGGCGGCACAGGCCGATCGGCGACGACCTCCAGCAGTCCGTCAGCGCGGGCAAAGGTGAAGGCCAGGCGTCCTTCGGTGACGTAAAGGGCGAAACCGCCGTGCCAGTCCCCCAGGGCGAACAGGACCCCGTCGGGAACGTCGGCAGCCTCCACCTCGGCGGTGAATCGGAAGCCGCCGAAGAGCATGGGGAGGGACTCGTCGCAGATGGGAGAGGCGCCGGGGCGGAACGTACGATCGTCGCCCGCGGACCAGACCGGGCCGATGAGGGCGCCGAAACGGTCGACGAGGTTGTCGTAGAGCGGCAGAACATGGTTGCGCTCGGCCTCCCGGTCCCACAGCCGCCGGAGTTCGGCGACCACCTCCGGATGCTCGCCGGCCACGTCGGTGGATTCGGAGAAGTCGGCTGACAGATCGAACAACGCCCAGCGGTCGTCCTCAAAAGCGCGGCTCCCGGTGAGCAGTTCCTCCTCGTCGAGGATGCCCGCGGAGACGTGGTCGGTGGTGGCCTTCCACCGTCCGTGGATGAGGGAGCGGGAGCCCAGCATCTCGAAGTACTGGGTGTCGCGCGGCGCGGCCGCCCCGGCGTCGTCGAAGGTGGCACGGAAGCTGGCCCCGTCGATCTGCTGCTGGTCGATCCCGTCCACGACGTCCGGCGCCTGGATGCCGATCGCATCCAGGAGCGTCGGTAACAGGTCGTTGACGTGCACGACCGGCGCTCGTACCGCGCCATGCTCGCGGATCCCGGCCGGCCAGTGGACGATGAGCGGGGTACGCGTCCCACCGAGCCAGGTGTAGCGCTTCCACAGCCGGAACGGGGTGTTGCCGGCCCACGCCCACCCCCACGCGTAGTGGTTGTAGGTGCGGGGGCCGCCCCAGTCGTCGTAGTGGGCGAGGTTGTCCGCCAGGGACTCGCGGACGCCGGCGGAGAACCGGTGCTCGTTGACACTGCCGTCGAGGCCGCCTTCGGCGCTGGCCCCGTTGTCGGAGAACAGCACGACGATCGTGTTGTCGAGTTGTCCGGTCTCTTCAAGATGGTCGAGCAGGCGGCCGATCTGGGCATCGGTGTGGGTGAGGAAACCCGCGAAGACCTCCTGCTGGCGGGCGTACATGCGACGTCGGTCGGCGCTGAGCCCCTCCCAGGCAGGCACCCAGTCCGGGCGCGGCGTGAGAGCGGTGCCGGAGGGCACGACGCCCATGTCGACCTGGCGTCGGAAGGTCTCCTCCCGCCAGGCCTCCCATCCCTGGTCGAAGCGGCCACGGTACGGCTCGACCCATTCGGGCGTCACATGGTGCGGGGAGTGCAGGGCGCCAAGGCCGAAGTAGAGGAAAAAGGGTTTGCCCGGTGCTGCGTGCTGCTGATCATTCAGGTAACGGATGGCGCGGTCGGTCAGGTCCTCGGTGAGGTGGTAGCTCTCTTCCGGGGTGGCGGGCGGGTCGACGTAGTGGTTGTCCTCCACGAGGTTGGGGGCGTAGTGGTTGGCGTCGCCCTGCAGGAAACCGTAGTAGCGCTCGAACCCGAGGCCGAGCGGCCAGTGACTGAACGGACCGGCCGCCGAACGTTCGAAGCGCGGCGTAAGATGCCACTTGCCCACGGCCAGGGTGGAGTAGCCGTTGTCACGCAGGATCCGCGGCAGGGTCGCCGCCGACCGCGGGATGCGGGCGGTGTATCCCGGGTGATCCAGCGGGATGTCGGTGAGGAAACCCATGCCGACCGCGTGGTGATTACGTCCGGTCAGGAACGAGGCGCGGGACGGCGAGCAAAGAGCGGTCACGTGGAACCGGTTGTAACGCAGCCCTCCGGCAGCCAGCCAGTCCATGTTGGGGGTGGCGATGTCAGAGCCGAAACAGCCGAGCTGGGCGAAACCCGTGTCGTCCAGGACGATGGCGACGATGTTGGGCACACCGTCCACCGGCCGGCCCACCCTGCGGAAGATCGGTTCTGAGGTCATACGGTGCTCCTGGAAGGTCGACGGGCACTCAACTCGGCGACGGCGGACGGGTCGACGTCGCTACACGGGACAACGTCGGTACGCGGAACAGCATCGTTCCGCCAAACCGCGCCGCCCCTAGAACGGCGTCGTTTCGGTGGAACCGCGCCGGTCCCCGGGACCTCGCTGCCCGCCAGAAGTGCCCAACTCCCCGGAACCACGCCAGGCCCAAGCACGAGCCGTTCCCCGATACCACGCCACATCCCGGAACCACACCGCTCCCTAGGGCCACGCCGCTTCTCGGAACCACGCCGGCCGCGGGACCGCGCCGCTTCCCCAGACCAAGCCGCTCCCCGGGCGAGAATGCGGATTGAGCAGGAGACCGAACGCCCGCCGCGACAACCATGATCGTAAGGCTGAAGATACCCGCGAGAACGGCCAAAGCAAGGTCGTCGGACAAGCTCAATGCGGCGCAATGCGACGATGAGCAACGCCTCATGGTGCACAAGCAGGCAGGGCGCTTGTGGGGTGAGCGGCCATGCCGCGCTCCCACCGGGCCGGCAACCCACTCGCCGACGCACTCCAGCTCGCTGCCCAAGCGGGCGTCGGAGTCCGCCTCCAACTTCCTCGGGCCACCGCCGCCCTGGCCGGGCTCCGTACCACCGCCACCGCCACCACCGCCCTGACCGACCTCCGTACCACCGCCACCCAGCGACCCGCACCGCGCTCACCCACCTCCTAGCGACCCGTACCGCTCCCCACCTCCCGGCGACGTTGCGGCCCTGCTCCAGGGCTACCCGCCGCCCCGCCGACGAGGACCTGGTGACATGTACCGCTAGTGCCTCACCTCCCGGCGGCCGGTGCTGCTGCTACGGCCCGCGCGGGACCACCGCCATCCGCCCGTCCCCCGCCTCCACCACCGCCAGGTCCCCCGACTGATCGGTGCGGTAGACGGTGAGCCCGAGCCGCCGCAGAAGCCCGAGTGTGGACATGGCGGGATGACCGTAGTCGTTGTCGGCTCCCACACTGATCAACGCGGCTCGCGCACCAAGCGACGCCAGGAAGGCCGGAGACTGCCGGTT
The DNA here is from genome assembly GCF_052246675.1 of Nonomuraea sp. KM90. Taxonomy (NCBI): domain Bacteria; kingdom Bacillati; phylum Actinomycetota; class Actinomycetes; order Streptosporangiales; family Streptosporangiaceae; genus Nonomuraea; species Nonomuraea sp. KM90. The sequence goes on from NZ_JBQQCB010000006.1 coordinate 5,509, forward strand.
CGACCCGTGGTGCGGAGTCTTGAGGATGTCAGCCCGTACGGCGAGCCCGCGCAGCAGTTCCTCCTGCGCCTCCGTTTCCAGATCGCCGCCGAGCAGGATCGATCCGGATCGCCAGCGTACGTGCATGACCACGCTCAAGTTGTTGATCGCGCTGCCCTCGCCATATCCGTTCATCTCGCCATGAGCGGGATCCGGGGCCAAGACGGTCAGTTCCGACGGCCCGAACCTCCAGCGCGTCCCCGGTGAGGCCGTCCATTCGGGTATCCGGCGATGCGCCAGCGTGGCTGAGACACGTGAACCGGCCCTGTCACCGGCACGCAGCGGGCTGACGACCACCGCGCCAACGCGCCTGTTACGGAGAACACCCGGCAGGCCATCCACGTGGTCCGCATGGGGATGGGTGAGAACGAGCAACGGTACGTCCTCCACACCGAGTCTTCGCAGGCACCGATCCATGGCGACCGGGTCAGGTCCCGTGTCGACCACGACGCCTCGCCCCGGTCCGGCCGAGACCACCAGGCCGTCTCCCTGCCCCACGTCGCACATCACCATGAGCCAGCCCTTGGGAGGCCATGGACCGGCGATGGGCCGGACCACCAGCACCGCCACCAGGGCGGCACCGGCCGCTGTCGCTGCGATGACGCGCCAGGCCCGGCGTCGCAGGATCGGGATCGCCACGGCCACCGCGAGCAGGAGCAGGCCCAGCCCAGGCAGTCCAGCAGGCCAAGGCACGGTGGCGAACGGAAGGTTCACCGCCCACCGGGCCACCGTGACGATCCAACCGACCGCGTAACCGGCCGGGATCACGAGCAGCCGCGCACCATCAGGCCACAGGGGTGCCACCAGAGCGGCGCCGAAGCCGAGCAGCGTCGCGGGCGCGACTGCCGGTGCGACCAGCAGGTTGCCGATCACCGCGACGGGCGTCAGCTGTCCCGACATCAGGACCAGCACAGGGGTCACGGCGACCTGCGCTGCCGCCGGCACAGCCACTGCCTCGGCCACCCAGCGGGGTAGCCGGTACGTCGGCTTGTCCGAGGCCGAGTTCCCAACCGAGGCCGGTCTCTGGGCCGAGGCACCACGGGGCGGGGCCACACCACCGGCTGAGGCCTCACCTCGGGCGGAGGCCTCACCACGGGCCGGGGCCTCACCACGGGCTAGGGCCTCACCACGGGCTAGGACTGCGCCACGCACTGGGGCCGTACCACGGGGTGGGACCGTACCACGGGGTGGGGCTGCGCCATCCGCTGGGGCGGTGGCGCCGACCGGAACCGGGCTACGGACTGGCACAGGGCCGAATCCGGGGGTCGAGGCACCATCCGAAGACTGAGCACGGCCCAAAGCCGAGGCATCGAGCGGTTCAGGGCCGCCGTCCCGGTGTTGGTGAGGTTCGGTGCCAGGTGCTTCCGATGGGGCGGCCTCGTCTTTCGAGCCTGACAGCTTGTCTCGCCAGCGCGGTGCGAGGAGGAGGATGCCTGCTGTCGCGGCGACCGAGAGGGCGAAACCGTAGGAACGGGCAAGTTCGGGGGCGAACAGCACCAGGAAGAGGACCGTCGCTGACAGGGCCGCGAAGCCGTCCTTCGAGCGGCCTGTGCCCATGGCGATGGCTGCTGCCAGGCCCATCAGAAGAGCTCGCAGGACGCTCGGGGAAGGGCGCGCGACCACGGTGAACGCGAGCATCGCGACGGCGGCGAACACGGCTCTCACGGGGAGGGAGAGGCCGATCAGGCGGGAGAGTGCGAGGGTCGCACCCGCGACGATCGCCAGATTGGCGCCGCTTACGGCGTTCAGGTGGCTCAGGCCGGCTTCTCTGAGGTCGGAGGTCACCTGGGGGTCCATGCGGGACACGTCACCGACTACCAGGCCGGGGAGGAGGCCGCGCTGGTCGGGTGGCAGCACGTCGGCGGCGGATCGCAGGCCCGATCTGAGGGTTCCCGCTGCGGTCTGGAGGCTGGATGGGGGTGTCAGGACTCGTGGTGGCTCTCGGACGAGCAGCGTGGCGGCTACCAGGGTGCCAGGGGTCGGTTGCGCCAGGCGGCCGGTGACCTCGACGTGTTGGGTCGGCAGGAGGGTGTTCCAGGCTCGGCCGGTGGCGAAGACAGTGATGGGAACGTTGATGGCTTCTCTGGTCGTGGACGTCTGGATGATCTTTAGGTCTGCGGAGATCACGTAGCTTTCTTGGTTGAAGCGTCCGTTTCCCTTGGGTCTGCGCTTGGGGTCGTCGGTCAGCGCGATCTGGGCGGTGATGAATGCGTTCTGGGCTGCGAGTTCTGCTGCTGGGCCCGTGGTGATGGCGTGGATTCGGAGGGCGACCGAGGCTGCGGCCGCGGCTGCGCAGATGAGTGTGGCTATGGCGATGTTCCGCCATGACCTCTGCCTGGCCCCGCGCCAGCCGGTCCGTTCGGCGCCCAAGCTGGTGGGAGCAGCGGCCCGACATTCGGTGCGGTAAGCGTCACGGCATTCGGTGCGGTCGGCGTGCTGGCGATTGGTGCGGTCGGCGTCCTGCCGTTTGGTGGGGTCGGCGTTATGACGCTCGGTGTGATCGACCGCTGCGCGAGTGAACCAGGCGGTCGCTGCTGCGCCGAGGACGGCGGAAGCGGCGACGATCATGCCGGTGCTGGCTGGGCATGCGAGGAGGGTGAGAGCGCTGGCCCAGGCTGCTAGAGCGGGGAGGGTGAGGGGCCAAGCGTGGTCGCGCGCGCTCGAGGCGGGATCCGAGTCCGGATCCGAGGAGGGGCCAGCACTGGGGTCGAGGCGGAATCCAGCGGCATGGCCCGAGTCGGAGGCGGGGTCATGACAGGGTGCGCAGCCAACGTCAGGGCATGGGGCGGGGACGGCGTCAGGGCATGGGGCGGGGGCAGCGTCAGGGCGGGGGGTGGGGGCAGCGTCGGGACAGGGGGTAGGGGCAGCGCCGAGGTGCGGGCCCGGGCTGGGGTTGGCTGTGGGGGTGTGGTCGTGCGGGTGGTGCCCTTCGTGGGGTTGATCGCCGGAGAGCTCGTGGGCGTTGTCGGTACGTGCTGGGCCGGTGGGTTCGATGGGCGGGCCGGGCATGTCAGACCCGGACCTTTGGTTTGATCTCTTCGAACCTTCTTGAGCCGATACCGCTGACCTCGCGGAGTTGGTCGACGGTGGTGAAGCCGCCGCGGCTGGTGCGGAATTCGATGATGCGTGCTGCCAGGACCTCTCCCACGCCCGGAAGCTGCTCCAGTTGGTCGGCGGTGGCGGTGTTGAGGTCGAGGATGGCGGTGGCCGGGTCAGCTGCGGGAGAACCGGCCACCGCCTGGCCCTGGGTGGCGCCCACGACTATCTGCTCGCCGTCGATCAGGCGTCTGGCCAGGTTGAGTTGTCCCGTGGAGGCTCCTCGGGACACCCCTCCGGCGGCGGTCACGGCGTCCGCCACCCGGGATCCTGAGGGGAGGAGGTAGACGCCTGGTTCGCGGATCTTGCCGGCTACGTGGACGGTCACCTTGGCGGTGGTGGGGGACGGGGTCAAAGGCGTGATCGAGGCGATCGGGGTGGGTGGTGGGAGGGGTTGGGGGGAGGGTTGCGATCGCCAGACGAAGAAGGCTGCTACGGCCGTGGCGAGACCGCCTACGGCGAGTAGGACGCGTATGCCTGGCCTGCCTGGGTCGAGGGCGGGGCTCTGGGAGCTGAGGATCTTGTGGAGTCTTTTGACCGAGGCTGGTAGCGGGATGGGGGCGGGCCTGGACGGGGGCTGGGGTGTGGGCGGGGGGTCCTGGGAGATGTTGTCGTTGTTGGTTGTGGTGTGCGTGGCGGTGGAGGGGTCGATCCACTTCGTCCCGTTTCGCAGGGAGGTTGGGGGTGTCGAGGCGGAAGCTCCCTCCTGCCAGTTCTCCGTGGGGGCTGAGTGGTGGGTTTCCCTCCGGGCTCCGGGTCCGCTTCCCGTGGCCCACGGCGGGCGGCCCAGGAGACGGCGGGGGCGGCGGGCAGGGGCCGTGATCGACCGTAGCCGGGATTCGGCTATGGCCCGCTCTGCCGACGGATCGGGGGTTCGCACGCAGGCGACGGTATGGCCTGGGAGCCAGCTGGAGAGGACCCGAGCGGCGTTCTGGGGATAGCGGTAGGAGTGGGGGACATGGCTGTGGACGGCGGTGGGAGCGGGCGCTCAGGGCAAGGGACAGGGGGGTTGTGGGAGGGGGCGACGCGTCTGGGATGGCGATGGTCGCGGCTTGCCGGCCGGTAGGGGGTGGTGGGGTGTCCCGTTCGATACGTGGCCGACAGGGCGGTCATGGGACTTATGGCAGAGGGTGCATGGTCACGCGAACCGGCAGGGTGGCTAATGGTCGCATGACGTGACGGTCAGGCCGAGCATGCCCGGCCCCACGTGTACGCCGATCACCGCCCCCACCTCCACCACCCGCAGGTCCACCAGCCCGGAGATCCGCTTCGGCAGCCGCTCCGCCAGCGCCTCGGCCCGTTCCCTCGCGCCAAGATGCTGCACCGCCACCTCGACAGGGCCGTCCCCCGCTGCCCGCACCGCGAGGTCCTCCAGGCGGGCGATGGCGCGGGCGGCGGTACGGACCTTTTCCAGGAGGGAGATGCGGCCGTCCACGACGTGGAGCAGGGGCTTGATCATGAGGGCCGAGCCGACGAGGGAGGCGGCGGCGCCGATGCGGCCGCTGCGGCGGAGGTAGTCGAGGGTGTCCACGTAGAAGAACGTGCGCGTGGCCTCCATGCAGCGGCGGGCGGCCGCCGTCACCGCCTCCAGGGAGGCCCCGCTCGCGGCGGTACGGGCGGCGGCCAGGACCGGATAGCCCAGGCCCATCGCGATCGAGCGGCTGTCGATCACTTCCACCGGTACGGGGGCGTCGCGGGCGGCGGCCCGGGCGGATTCGATCGTGCCCGAAAGTTCACCTGATACGTGGATCGAGACGATCGCCGTGGCTCCGGCGGCGGCCAGGTCCGAATAGCACGCGGCGAAGCGGGTCGGCGATGGGCGCGAGGTGGTGGCCGAGGCGAAGTCTCCGGTGAAGGAGCCCTCGTCGAACGACACACCGCCGCCTGTGGGCCGCCCCGATGTGGCCGCATGGACCGTCTGCGAGGGGGTCGTCACGTTGGATGGCCGTGTCGGGCCGAGGTTCGCCGGGCCCGGAGGGGTTGCGGACCGGATCGAGGGGGCGCGCCCAGCGGTTGCCGGAGGCGCTGGCGCGGCGGGAAGAGAAGGGGCGGAGGCTGAGGGAGTGGTGATGACGGGAGCGATGGCGGCGGGTGACGTGGTGCCGGGTAACGTGGTGCCGGGTGACGTGGTGGTGGGCCGGGAGGTGCCGGCATCAGCGGGTGGTCGTGCGATCACCTGTACGGGAACCACGGCCACACCATCCACAGACCCCAGGTAAGCGGTTGAATCCGTGACAACAGCGACCAACGGCGACATAACCCGAGATTAACTACTGAACGGGCGTCCCACCCCGCCATACCCGACGCGGCTTGAGTCCGAACGACCAGGCGAAGGCGCCCTCGTGGTCGGCGTCCCACTGCACGATGTCCGCCAGCCGCCCCGGAGCCAGGACCCCGCGGTCCGGCGCGCCCAGCACCGTGGCGCCGCCGAGGGTGGCCGCGCGGAGCGCGTCGTTGACGCTCATCCCGAACGCCGACACCGCCATGGCGATCACCAGGGACATCGAGGTGATGCCGCAGTAGCCGGGGTTGTGGTCGCTGCCGAGGGCGATCTGGACGCCGTGCTTGATCATCTGGCGGACCGGCGGGAGGTGGCCGCGCTGGAGGGCGGTGGCCGGGCAGACGACGGCGGGCACGCCGTAGCGCGACATGATCGCGATGTCCTCGTCGGACATGTGGTGGAGGCCGTCAGCCGACGCGCAGCCGAGCTCGGCGGCCAGCTGGACGGCGCCGCGGCGGCTGTAGGTGCCGGCGTGGATGCGCGGCAGCAGGCCGACATTGCGGCCGGAGGCGAGGACCCAGCGGGACTCCTCGGTGGTGAAGTGGCCCTCGTCGCAGTAGACGTCGACGCTGTCGGCGCCCGCCGCGGCCGCGTCGGCGCACCAGGCGCCCACGGCCTCGACGTATTCGCGCTGCCTGCCGAAGTATTCGGGCGGCACCACGTGCGCGGCCAGGAACGTGACGTGCACCCGCGGCATCATCGGCTCCTTCTCCAGCTCGCGAAGGAGCCGCACGTCGGCGAGCTCGCCGTCGCGGGTGAGGTGGTAGCCGGTCTTGGCCTCGACGGTGGTGGTGCCGCTGAGCAGCCAGCCGCGCAGCCGCTCGCGCACGCCGTTGCAGAGCGTCCACGGGTCGGTGCCGCGGGTCACGGTGACGGTGGAGCCCACGCCGCCGCCCGCCGCGGTGATGGAGGCGGAGGTGGAGCCGCCGGTGCGGATGGCCAGCTCGGCGTAGCGGTTGCCGGCGTAGACGGGGTGCGTGTGGGCGTCGATGAGCCCGGGCGTGACGAGAGCGCCGCCCAGGTTTTCGACGTGGTCGACGTCGACGATGTCGTCGACGACTCCGGGAACGCTCTGCGGCAGGTCGGGCGCGCGCCCGACCCACGCGATGCGGTCGTTGTGCACCAGGATGGCGGCGTTGCTGAGGACCTCGTTGCCGGTCCAGAGGCGGCCGATGTTGGTAAGGAGCCGAACGGTCACCGCATCACCACCCAGCACGACCCCCAGGGCATGCGCAGAGCCCAGCGCACGGCCTGGGCCGCGCCCACTGAGTCCGCTCCGGGTCCGGACGACATGGGGGGTCTCCTGCTCTCATCCGCATCAGTGCGGTGACCGTATCGCCGGACGCATGATCCGGCGATTTCAGTTCAGTTACGTTATTTCACATGTTGGGCTGCTGTACAGGGTTATTCGGAAGAAAGACCACTCATCCCACGCGTCACGCAGCCCTACCTTGCCCCCATGACCCCCGCTGACGACTCGACCACCTGCAGTCAGCATTGAAACCAGAACCCAAACCAAAGACCAGACCAACGTTAGGTCTGGCCAATCCTAGCAATCCCAGGGTTCGGGGACCACTGCCGCTTTTGGGCAGCTCTGCGCGCTTTGCGGCGAGAGCTGCCCAACCATGCCGGACAGCGAAGAAAGGGCTAGGAGACGCGCTCCACCGGCTTGCCCACGCGCAGCAGCTCCTGGGACAGGCTCGGAAGCACCCTGGCGTGCAGGATCGTGCCGTCCTCCACGTGGTCCACCGAGAGCACCTCGCCCTCCTTGTGGGCCCGCGAGATCAGGTCACCCCTGTCGTACGGCACCAGCAGATGGACCTCGTGGTCCAGCCGCGGCAGCCGCTCCTCGATGAGCCTCAGCAGCTCGGGAATGCCCTTGCCCGTGCGCGCCGAGACCACGATGCTGTCGCGCTCGCGCCTGGCGATCCGGTCGAGCACCTCCTGGTCGGCCGCGTCGGCCTTGTTGATCACCACGATCTCGGGCACGTCGGGAGCGCCCTCGATGTCGGCGAACACCTCGCGCACCGCCGCGAGCTGCCCCTCGGGGTCGGGGTGCGAGCCGTCCACCACGTGCAGGATCAGGTCGGCGTCGGCGACCTCCTCCAGCGTGGAACGGAAGGCCTCGACGAGCTGGTGCGGCAGGTGCCGGACGAAGCCGACGGTGTCGGCGATCGTGAACAGCCTGCCCTCCGGCGTGCGCGCGCGGCGCACGGTCGGGTCGAGGGTGGCGAACAGCGCGTCCTCCACCAGCACGCCCGCACCGGTGATGCGGTTGAGCAGCGAGGACTTGCCGGCGTTGGTGTAACCGGCGATCGCCACGGCCGGCACCTCGCGGCGCTGGCGCTGGTAGCGCATGGTGTCGCGCGAGGTGGACATGCCGCTGATCTGCCGGCGCAGCTTCGACATCCGCTCGCGGATGCGCCGGCGGTCCAGCTCGATCTTGGTCTCACCGGGGCCGCGGCCACCGATGCCGACACCGCCGGCGGCGCGACCGCCGACCTGCCGGGACAGGTTGCCACCCCAGCCGCGCAGGCGCGGCAGCAGGTAGGAGAGCTGAGCCAGCTCGACCTGGGCCTTGCCCTCTCGGCTCTTGGCGTGCTGGGCGAAGATGTCGAGAATCAGCGCGGTGCGGTCGATGACCTTGACCTTGACCGTCTCCTCGAGCTGGCGGAGCTGCCCGGGGGCCAGCTCGCCGTCGCAGATCACGGTGTCGGCCCCGGTGGACTCGACCACGTCACGCAGCTCCAGGGCCTTGCCCGAGCCGATGTAGGTTGCCGGGTCGGGCTTCTGGCGGCGCTGGATGAGCCCGTCGAGCACCTGCGACCCAGCCGTCTCGGCCAGGAGCTTGAGCTCCAGGAGGGAGTTTTCGGCGTCCTCCGAGGTGCCGGAGGTCCAGACGCCGACAAGGACGACCCGCTCGAGCCGCAACTGCCGGTACTCGACCTCGGAGACATCCTGGAGTTCGGTGGAGAGGCCCGCCACGCGCCGCAGCGCCTGGCGCTCCTCGAGGTCCATGTCGCCGGTCTCGAACTCGTCGAGCGCGGTGTATTCGTGCATTCGTGTCATCTCTATTAGGGAACGTCTGGACACCTCGATGTCTTCCCACGATGGTGGCATGACATCCCCGGCGCAATCACCTGGTTATCCAGGTACCTCACGTCCCTGTCAAGCAGGCGACACGGTGATGTCACCGGAACCCGCGGTGAGCGAGATCTTGTTCGGTGAGGCGCCGTCGTTCTTGACCGAAACGTTGGCGTCGCCGGATCCAACATCCGTTTTCACGTCATAAGCACCATCGGGAACATTCAGCGTGATATCCCCCGATCCCGTCTTCAGCTCGGCGCTTTCCGGCGCGGCGGCGTACTTGAGGTCGATGTTCCCCGACCCCGCGTCGGCGATCACCTTCTTGCCCCGCAGGTCCGCGGCGTCCACGTCGCCCGAGCCCACGTGCACGTCGATCGGCCCGGTCAGGCTCCTGAGCGTGAGGTTGCCCGAGCCGCTGTCCAGGTCGACGTGCAGCCCCTTGGGGATCTCGATCTTGTAGTCGACGCCGCAGCTCCCCCAGTCCGAGGGGCAGCTGTACGTGAGGAACAGCGCGTCACCCTCGACCTTGTGCTCCGGCTTGGGCTTGTCGCCGCCGCGCCAGCGCAGTGTCTCGACGACGCGCACCGCGGAACCGTCCGTCTCCGTGATCACGGCGTCGCCGGAGTTGCTCTTGAGCTGGAGCTTGGTGACCTTCTCCGTCACCTGGTACGAGGCCGTCTCCTCGCTCCCCGGACCGGCCACGCTCGCGAGCCCGCATCCGGTCAGCAGCACGGCGGAGGCCAGCAGGCCGCCCGCGATCGCCATCGTCTTCATGCTGGAAATCCTGCCGTGAAGCGCCCTCGACCGACATCCGGAACACCCCCTAGGCGCCCCCGAGGTAACCCCAACCTTTGACCCGCCTATGTCAGGGGGGTAGCTTAACTTCCACAATCCAGAAGTCGTTTTCCAGGATGCGGAAAGATGAGGACCCATGGAGATCACCGGCCCGATGCTCGACCGGTTCGACGAGATCCTCACGCCGGAGGCGCTCGACTTCGTGGCGGCTCTCCAGCGGGAGTTCGGCGCCAGGCGGCTGGAGCTGCTTGACGCCCGCCAGACGCGCCAGGCGGAGCTGTCGGCGGGCGGCATGCTCGACTTCCTGCCGGAGACCAAGGAGGTCAGGGAGGCCGACTGGCAGGTCGCGCCCCCGGCGCCCGGTCTGGAGGACCGCCGCGTCGAGATCACCGGCCCGGTCGACAAGAAGATGACCATCAACGCCCTCAACTCCGGTGCCAAGGTGTGGCTGGCCGACTTCGAGGACGCCAACTCCCCCCTGTGGGAAAACTGCGTGTCCGGCCACCTCAACCTGCGCGACGCGCTCGACCGTACGATCGACTTCGAGTCCGGCGGCAAGGCGTACGCGCTCAGGCCCGACGCCGAGCTGGCCACCGTCGTGGTGCGCCCGCGCGGCTGGCACCTGGACGAGAAGCACGCCCAGGTGGACGGGCAGCCGGTCTCGGGGTCGCTGTTCGACTTCGGGCTCTACTTCTTCCACTGCGCCCAGCGGCAGCTCGACAAGGGCAAGGGCCCGTACTTCTACCTGCCCAAGATCGAGTCCCACCTGGAGGCCCGGCTCTGGAACGACGTGTTCACCAGGGCTCAGGAGCTGCTCGGCATCCCCCACGGCAGCATCAGGGCGACCGTGCTCATCGAGACGTACCCGGCGGCGTTCGAGATGGAGGAGATCCTCTACGAGCTGCGCGACCACTCGGCGGGGCTCAACGCGGGCCGCTGGGACTACCTGTTCAGCGTGATCAAGAAGTTCCGCACCCGGGGCCGCGAGTTCCTGCTGCCGGAGCGGAACGCGGTGACGATGACCGCCCCGTTCATGCGCGCGTACACCGAGCTGCTCGTGCGCACGTGCCACAAGCGCGGCGCGCACGCGATCGGCGGGATGGCGGCGTTCATCCCGTCGCGCCGGGATCCCGAGGTGAACGCGGTGGCGCTGGAGAAGGTGCGGGCGGACAAGACGCGCGAGTCGGGCGACGGGTTCGACGGGTCGTGGGTGGCGCACCCGGACCTGGTGCCGATCTGCCGCGAGGTGTTCGACGGGGTGCTGGGCTCGCGGCCCCACCAGCTCGACCGGCTGCGCGAGGACGTCAGCGTGTCCGCCGCCGACCTGCTGGCGGTCTCCGAGACGCCGGGCGGGATCACCGAGTCGGGGCTGCGCAACAACGTGGACGTGGCGCTGCGCTACCTGGCCGCCTGGATGGGCGGGCTGGGCGCGGTGGCCATCCACAACCTCATGGAGGACGCCGCCACCGCCGAGATCTCGCGCTCGCAGATCTGGCAGTGGATCCACAACGACATCAGGCTGAAGGACACGGGCGCGCAGGTGACGAAGGAGCTGGTCGAGCGGATCATCTCCGAGGAGCTGGCCAAGATCGCCCAGGAGCCCGCCTACGACGAGGAGTTGTTCGGGCAGGCGACGGCGTTGTTCAAGGAGGTGGCGCTGGACGACGACTTCGCGGAGTTCCTGACGCTTCCGGCCTATGCTCAAATGCCATAAGAAAGGGGGATCGGTGATGGAAACGCTGATAGCAGCCCTGCGGTCGCTGCTGCCCCACGACTCGGTGATCACCGATCCGGTACGCCTGCGCACCTACGAGTGCGACGGCCTCACCTACCACCGGGCGACCCCCGCCGTGGTCGTGCTGCCGAACACGGCCGAGCAGGTCGCCCGCGTGGTACGCCTGTGCAACGACTTCGGCGTGCCCTTCGTGGCCCGGGGGTCGGGCACGGGCCTGTCGGGGGGCGCGCTCCCCCGCGAGGACGGCGTGCTGATCGTCACCTCCAAGATGCGCGCGATCCTGGAGGTCGACCTGGACGACCGCCGGGCGGTCGTGGAGCCCGGCGTCACGAACCTGGCGATCACCGAGGCCGTCCGCGACCGCGGCTACTACTACGCCCCCGACCCCTCCAGCCAGCAGGTCTGCTCGATCGGCGGCAACGTGGCGGAGAACTCCGGCGGCGCCCACTGCCTCAAATACGGTTTCACCGTCAACCACGTCGAGGCCTGCGAGATCGTCACCCCCGACGGCGACCTGGTCACGCTCGACCGCATGGACCCGGGCTACGACCTGCTCGGGGTGTTCATCGGCTCGGAGGGCACGCTGGGCATCGCCACCAAGATCACGGTACGGCTCAGCCGCGCGCCCGAGGCCGTGACCACGGTGCTGGCCGCGTTCGAGAGCATCGAGCAGGGCGGGCAGGCGGTCTCGGCGATCATCGGGGCCGGCATCGTGCCGGCCGCGATCGAGATGATGGACGCGCTGGCCATCGCGGCGGCCGAGGCGGCGGTGGCCTGCTCCTATCCCGAGGGCGCCGGGGCCGTGCTGATCGTCGAGCTCGACGGGCCGGCGGCCGAGGTGGAGCGGCAGTTCGCGCAGCTCCGGGAGATCTGCTCGGGGGCGTTCGAGCTGCGGGTGGCGGCCGGGCCGGACGAGCGGGCGGCGATCTGGAAGGGCCGCAAGTCCGCGTTCGCCGCCGTCGGGCGCATCAGCCCGGCCTACATCGTGCAGGACGGCGTGGTCCCGCGTACGTCGCTGCCCGCCGTGCTGGCCGCCATCGACCGGCTCTCGCAGGAGCACGGGATCAGGGTGGCCAACGTCTTCCACGCCGGGGACGGCAACCTGCACCCGCTGGTGCTGTTCGACGACGGGGAGCCGGGGGCGGGCGAGCGGGCCGAGGTGGTCTCGGGCGCGATCCTGGACCTGTGCATCGAGCACGGCGGCTCCATCACGGGCGAGCACGGAGTCGGGGTGGACAAATCCCGATACATGCCGAGGATGTTCAGCGAGGACGACCTGGACACCATGCAGCTCGTCCGGTGCGCGTTCGACCCCCGCGGGCTGGCGAACCCGGGCAAGGTGTTCCCCACCCCGAGGTTGTGCGGCGAGGTGCCGGGCGTGCGCAAAGGCGTGCATCCGCTCGTCGAGTCCGGGAAGGCGGAGCAGTTTTGATCGGCGGGGTGACGACCAGGCCGGCCGGCGCGGACGACGCGGTGGGCGGGGTGCGGCCCAGCCTGGTCGCGCTGCCGGAGACCGTGGAGGAGGTCGCGGCCGTGCTGCGGGCCTGCGCCGAGCAGGACCTGGCGGTGGTGCCCGCGGGCGGCGGCACGAAGCTGCACTGGGGCCCGGCGCCCGAGCGGTGCGACGTCCTGCTGGACATGTGCTGCATGAACGAGGTTTTGGAGCACGCGGCCGGCGACCTCGTCGTGCGGGCGCAGGCCGGGGTGACGATGGCGGCGCTGTCGGAGACCCTGGCGGGCAAGGGGCAGGAGCTGGCGCTCGACGTGCCGTTCGCCGAGGACGCGACGGTCGGCGGCACGCTGGCCGCCCCGATGCCGGGGCCGCGCGCGTTCCGCTACGGCACCGCCCGCGACCTGCTCATCGGCATCACCGTCGTGCTCCCCGACGGGACCGTCGCCAAGTCGGGCGGCAAGGTGGTGAAGAACGTCGCGGGCTACGACCTGGGCAAGCTCTTCACCGGCTCGTACGGCACGCTCGGCGTCATCGCGGAGGCCACCTTCCGCCTGCACCCACTGCCCGCCGGCCGCCGCTGGGCGGTCGCGGAGCTCGACCCGGCCGAGGTGCCGCCGATCGCCGCGGCGCTGGCCGCCTCGCAGGCCGAGCCGAGCGCGGTCGAGGTGGACCGGCCGGACCCCGCCGGACCGGTCGGCCTGGCCGCGCTGGTGGAGGGCACGGCGGCCGAGGCCAGGGCCGAGGCGCTGCGCGAGCTGATCGGCAAGGGCACGGTGACCGGGGAGCCGCCGTCGTGGTGGGGGCTGATCCAGGGTGACGAGGTGCTGGTCGAGGTGCGGTTCCCGGCCTCGGGCACGCGGGCCGTACTCGACGCGGCGGCCAGGGGCGGGCTGGCCCTGCGCGGCTCGCCGGTCTCCGGGCGCATGCTGCTGGAGTCGTGGCGGGCGATGGAGGAGGACGAGCTGGCCGCGGCGGTCTCCGGGCTGCGCGAGCGGGTGGAGGCGGCCGGGGGGCGGGTGAGCGTGCTCGCCACGCCGTACGAGGGGGTCGACAGGTGGGGGCACGTGAGCGGGCTGCCGTTGATGCGGCGGGTCAAGGAACGGTTCGATCCCGGGCGCAGGATGTCTCCCGGCCGGTTCGTGGGAGGCATCTGACGTGGATCCGAAGCTGATCAACGACTGCGTGCACTGCGGGTTCTGCCTGCCTACGTGCCCGACGTACGCGCTGTGGGGGGAGGAGATGGACTCGCCGCGCGGGCGCATCAACCTCATGCAGCAGCACGTCGAGGGCACCCCGATCACCCCTGAGATGGCCGGGCACTTCGACGCCTGCCTGGGCTGCATGGCGTGCGTGACGGCGTGCCCCTCCGGGGTCCAGTACGACCGGCTGATCGAGCTGACCCGGGTCGAGGTGGAGCGGCACCACGTACGCCCGCCGCAGGAGCGGGCCGTGCGCGGCATCGTGTTCAGCCTGTTCCCCTACCCGCGCCGGCTGCGGCTGCTGCGGCCGACGATGTGGCTGGCGGAGCGGATGGCGCCGTTCCTCGCCCGGGTGCACCCGAGCCTGGGCGCCATGGCCACGCTCGCGCCGCACGTGGAGCACCGCCAGCGCCTGCCGCGCGTGGTGCATGCCAGGGGCGAGCGGCGGGCCGTGGTCGGGATGCTCACCGGGTGCGTGCAGCGGGAGTTCTTCCCGCAGGTCAACGCGGCCACCGCGCGGGTGCTGGCGCTGGAGGGCTGCGACGTGGTCATCCCGCCCGAGCAGGGCTGCTGCGGGGCGCTCAGCGTGCACTCCGGGCTCGACGCGCAGGCCAAGCGGCTGGCGCGCGGCACGGTGCGGGTGTTCGAGCGGGCCGGCGTGGACACCGTCGTGGTGAACGCGGCCGGCTGCGGCTCCACGATGAAGGAGTACGCCGAGCTGCTCGGGCACGAGCCCGCGTTCCGGGTCATGGACCTGTCGGAATACCTGGCCGAGCTGGGCCCCGTGGCCAAGCGGCACCCGCTGCCGCTCACCGTCGCCTACCACGACGCCTGCCACCTGGCCCACGCCCAGGGTGTGCGGGCGCAGCCGCGCGAGCTGCTGAGGGGCATCCCGGAGCTGGAGCTGCGCGAGATCCCGGAGTCGGCCATCTGCTGCGGGTCGGCGGGCACGTACAACCTGTTGCAGCCCCAGGCCGCCCGCGACCTGGGTGACCGGAAGGCCGCGGCGGTCGCGACCACCGGCGCCGACCTGCTCGTCTCGGCCAACCCCGGGTGCACGATGCAGATCGCGGCGGCCGTGCGGCGCGGCGGCGCGGACATCAGGGTGGCGCACACGGCCGAGGTGCTGGACGCCTCCCTGCGCGGGGTCACCCTATGAGTGTCCAGTCGGTCGAGCGGGCGCTCGACGTGCTGGAAGCCCTGGCCGAACACGGGGGCGAGGCCGGCCTGTCGGAGATCGCCACCAGGACCGGGCTGCCGTACGGCACCATCCACCGGCTGCTGCAGACGCTGCTCGCCCGCGGCTACGTACGCCAGGAGTCCGACCGGCGCTACGCCCTGGGCGGCGGCCTCGTACGGCTGGGCGGCATCGCGGAGAGCATGGTCGGCGTGTGGGCACAGCCCTACCTGACCAAAATGGTCGAGCTGTCCGGCGAGACCGCGAACCTGGCCGTGCTCGAAGGCGACTTCGTCGTCTACGTGGCCCAGGTGCCCTCGCCGCGCAGGCTGAGGATGTTCGCCGAGGTCGGCCGGCGGGTGCTGCCGCACAGCACGGCGGTGGGCAAGGTGCTGCTGGCCGGGCGGCCCGCGCCGGACGCGGTCGCCGTGTTCGAGCGCACGGGCATGCCCCGCCGCACCCCTAACACGATCACCGACGTGGCCGCCATGCTGGCCGAGCTCGGCACCGTCAAGAGCCGTGGCTATGCCATGGACCTGGGCGAGGAGGAGCTCGGCGTGCACTGCCTGGCCGTGCCCGTGTGGGACGGCGACCGGGTGGTGGCCGCGATGTCGGTCTCGGGACCGGCCGAGCGGATCGACGCGCTGGACCGCGACGACCTCGCCGAGGGCATGCGCAAGATCGCCCTCGACTTCGGCGGCGAGCTCAGCCCCGTGGCTGGCGCAGGCTGAAGAAGCCGCCCCCGCCCGGGTGGTGGACGACCGCGATGCGGCCGTGGGGGGAGTCGAACGGCGGCACCGGCACCTCCGCGCCCAGCTCGGGCAGCCTGGCCACGGCGGCGCCCAGGTCGGCCACGTCGAAGTAGACCATCCAGTGCGGCGCCACCCCCTCCCAGTGCTCGTCCATCCGCAGCCGCCCGCAGACCGGCTCGCCGCCCACCTTGTAGACCGCGTAGTCGATCCCGCCCGGCACCGGCTCCCTCTCGTAGGGGAACAGCGCCCCGTAGAACGCGTCGGCCGCCTCGCCGTCGGGCACGTTGACCTCGGCCCAGCTCATCGCCCCCGGCTCGGCGGTCACCCCCGCCCCGGCGAACTCCCCCGGCTGGTAGATCGCGAACTTCGCCCCGGCCGGATCGCTCACCAGCGCGTAACCCCCGGCGGGGCCCTCGATCAGCTTGCCGCCCGCCGCATCCACCTTGCCGACGGCCGCCGGGAGGTCGGCGGTGGCCAGGTAGACCGTCCAGGCGGCCGGGTCGCCGGCCTGCGGGTCAGGGGTGATCGCGGCGACGGGACGGCCGTCGAGCCGAGCCATCGACCATCCGCCCTGGTCACGGCACTCCCATCCGAACAGCCCGGCGTAGAAGCGCTCGGCGGCGACGGCGTCTCGCGTGAGCAGTTGCGCCCAGCAGGGCGCGCCGTCGGGATAACCGGTTCTCTCTGCCATGCTCGGCAGGCTTTCACACGGCCCCGACAAAGTACTCTGTTGCGCTATGAGCAACAGCACGTCGATCCAGTCCGTCGATCGTGCCATCGCGATCCTGGAGATCCTCGCCCGCGACGGCGCCACACGGGTGACGGATCTCGCGGTGGAGCTCGATGTGCACAAGTCCACGGCCTTCCGGCTGCTGGCGGCGCTGGAGCAGGGCGGGCTGGTGGAGCAGACCGGCGACCGCGGGCGCTACCGGCTCGGGTTCGGCGTCGTACGGCTGGCGGGCGCGGCCACGGCCCAGCTCGACCTGTCGCGCGAGAGCCGGCCGGTGTGCCTGCGCCTGGCGGAGGCGATCGGCGAGACGGTCAACATCGCGGTGCCGCGCAACGGCGACACGGTCAACATCAGCCAGGTGCGCGGCCCCGCCGCCATCAGCGGCCACAACTGGGTCGGGCAGCGCACCCCCTCCCACGCCACCTCCAGCGGCAAGGTGCTGCTGGCCTACGGCGCGCTGCGGCCGCCGGCCGAGCTGGAGCGCTACACCCCGCGGACCGTCACCTCGGCGGCGGAGCTGCGGCTCGACGAGATCAGGGAGCGCGGCTGGGCGGCCACGGTGGAGGAGCTGGAGGTCGGGCTGAACGCGGTGGCGGCGCCGATCAGGGGCGCCGACGGCTCGGTCGTGGCCGCGGTCAGCGCCTCCGGGCCGTCCTACCGGCTGACGCCGGACCGGCTGCCGGAGGTCGGGGAGCTGCTCGCCGAGGGTGCGCGGGAGATAAGCCAGCGCATCGGCTATTACGGTTGAGGCATGTGTAGAAGCATCAAAACCCTCCGCCCGCCGTTCACCGAGAGCGTGACGGAGGAGGACGTGCGCGCCGCGGCGCTGCAGTACGTCAGGAAGATCTCGGGCTTCCGCGCACCCGCCGCGCACAACGCCGAGGCCTTCGACCGGGCCGTCGAGGCGATCACCAGGGCGTCGGAGGAACTGCTGGGGGCACTCCAAGTTCGCGGGAGTCGTTGACAGGGCCTGTCTCCGGGAGAAGTGTGCCCGTATAACCCCCAGCGATCCCCCAGGGAGCTCCCATGATCAGCGGGTTGTACGAGGGACAGGACGGCGACTCGCGGCTGGCGCTCCGCGTCGACGTCGACGGGCCCAGGCCGACGGGACGGATCAGCGGCGACCTGTTCACCGTGGCCGGCGCGACCACCTCGTACGCCGGCTCCTTCCTGGTCGACGCCCCGGCGATCGACGGCACGCTGATCCACGGGCGCGGGCGGTTCTCGTTCGACACCTCGGTCCGGGACGTGAGCATCACGATCAACGACCGGACGGGGACGGCCTCGGTCGCGGGGCGCACGTACCAGGTGTCGTTCGCCTCGCCGTACTTCCGCAGCGTGCTGCTGGAGCAGGACTCCGTGGTCGGGGCCGTGCCGTTCGTGTCGTACCGGACCGGTACGCTGCCCGGGCCGAGCGGCTCGCCGGCCAGGGAGCTGACGGTGGGCGCCGCCTACGCGGAGGCGGGCATCGAGCTGCGGGTGAGCGAGCCGGGGGTGATCCCGGTCGACGGGTCGGGCTCCGACCTGGCGTGGGACGACGCCGAGCTGCACCACGCGATGACCCGGCACTTCAGCGCGTTCGGCGACGCGCCGGCGTGGCGGGTGTGGCTGCTGGTGGCCGGCAAGCACGTGGGCGGCTACCGGGGGATCATGTTCGACTACAACGACGCCCGGCAGCGGCAGGGTGCCGCGGTGTTCCACGACGCGATCCAGGGCACGTCGCCGCAGTCGCAGCGGGCGCAGTTACGTACGTACGTGCATGAGCTCGGGCACGCCTTCAACCTGCTGCACTCCTGGCAGAAGAACCTGGCCCGCCCGCCCCAGCCGCTGGGCCCGGATGGCGGCTTCGGCGACCTGTCCTGGATGAACTACGTACAGAACTACCGCCCCGGCGGCGAGGCGGGCTACTGGGCCGCCTTCCCGTTCCAGTTCACCGAACCGGAGCTGGTGCACCTGCGGCACGGCTTCTACCGCGACGTGGCCATGGGCGCGAACGCGTTCGGCACCGGGGCCGCCGAGATCGACCCCTTCGAGCAGCCGGTCGAGGACCGCTCGGGGCTGCGGCTGGAGGTGCGCGCCAACGAGTCGTTCGAGCTCGGCGAGCCCGTCGTGGTCGAGCTCAAGCTCTCCTACGCCGGCGAGCCGCGCACCACGCACGGGCACCTGCACCCCGACACGGAGTTCACCCAGGTCTCGATCACGCAGCCGGGCGGCCGGACCGTGCTGTACCGGCCGATGATGCGGCACTGCGTGGACACCTCACCGGAGATCCGGCTGGACCCGGGCAATCCGGCCATGTACCGGAGTGCGTACATCGGGCACGGGCGCGACGGCCACTACTTCCAGCAGCCCGGCGACTATCACGTGCGCGCCCAGTACATCGCCGCCGACGGCTCCCGCATCGTCTCCCCCGCCTGCCTGGTCAGGGTGCGCTTCCCGGTCACCCGCGACGACCACCAGGTGGCCGAGCTCATGCTGGGCGAGGAGCAGGGCAAGCTGTTCTCGCTGCTCGGCTCCGACTCGCCGGAGCTGCGCTCGGGCAACCTGGCGCTGGACGAGGTCATCAGCCGCTACGGCGGCCACCCGCTGGCCGTCTACGCCCGGCTGGTCAAGGGGCTGAACGCCGAGCGGGAGTTCAAGGAGCTGACCCCCGGCAACGAGCTGCGCATCCGGCCGCCGGACCCCAAGCAGGGCATCGAGCACCTGACCCACGTCGCCCGCGCGGCCACCATCGACAACATCACCCTGAACCTGGTGATGCGCCGCCTGGCCAGGGCGGAGGCGCGGCAGGGCGACCTGGCGCGGGCGAACGCGGTCATGGACAGGATGGTCGCCACGTTCGAGGCCAAGGGGGTCAACGCCGTCGTCCTCGGCCAGATCCGCCGCCAGGCGGAGCTGACCAAGGCGGCCCTCGGCGCCGAGATCTCCTGAGCGCTCCCGGCATGTTCCGCGAGGCCGCACCCCGCGCTCACCCGGTCGGCCTCCCCTCACGACGGGCTCGGGCAGGCCCTCGACCCACGCCTTCTACCGGGCCCGCGGCTTCTCGGGCGACGCCAAGACGGCGTACGTGGCCCGGCTGGCTACCGGGTGCGGGTGACGGGACGGCCGCCGGAGCAGACGATGGTGAGCTCGATCTCCTCGCCCTCGTCCGGCTCGAACTCGACCTTCGCCTCCCGCGCCGGCCCCGACTCGACCTCGTCCACCGAGTAGTTCTGGGCGGGGCTCCACGAGCGCAGCGTGACCAGGTCGCCGTCGCAGGAGGCGATCACGTTCCCGCCCGCGCTGCGGATCAGCTTGCCCTGCGACGTCTGCGACGGCGCGGCGGCCGGCGTGGCGGGGGCGCGCGTGGTGGCGGTGGCCAGGGCCTGGCGCACCTCGGCCGGGCCGAGGACGCGGCTGTCGGTGCCGGTGAGGCCGTTGCCGAGCAGGCCGAGCACCGCCACGGCGGCGCCGGTGGCGGCGAGCACGGTGGCGGCCCAGGCCACGACGAGTCTCTTCATCCCGCTCAGGTTCCCCCATGTACGGCTAAGGCCAGGTTAAGGCGGCGCTAAGGCTGCCCAAGTCATCGCCACAGAGCGTCTACGTTCTTGATATGGCTGACATTCTGCTCATCGAGGACGATGTGGCGATCCGCACGGCGCTCAGCCGGGGGCTGCGGGAGCTCGGCCATGCCGTGTCCTCCTCCCCGACGGCGCTGGACGGGCTGCGGCTGGCCGTGCAGGACCGTCCCGACCTGATCGTGCTCGACCTGGGGCTGCCCGACCTGGACGGGGTGGAGCTGCTGCGGATGTTGCGGGCGGTCAGCCGGGTGCCGGTCATCGTGGCCACGGCCAGGGACGGGGACGCCGAGATGGTGCCGGTGCTGGACGCGGGCGCCGACGACTACGTGGTGAAGCCGTACAGCGCGGCGCAGCTCGACGCCCGGGTGCGGGCCGTGCTGCGGCGGGCCGGCGGGTCGGCGCCCGAACCGCTGGCGGTGGGGGCGCTGCGGGTGGATCCCCGGGCACGGACGGCCACGCTCGACGGCGCGGCGCTGGACCTGACGCCGCGCGAGTTCGACGTGCTGCACTACCTGGCCGCGCGGCCCGGCGAGGTGGTCACCAAGCGGGAGCTGCTGACGGAGGTGTGGCAGCTGCCGTACGGCGGGGCGGACAAGACCGTGGACGTGCACCTGTCGTGGCTGCGCAGGAAGCTGGGCGAGACGGCCGCCGAGCCCCGCTACCTGCACACGGTGCGCGGCGTGGGCGTCAAGCTGGTCGAGCCCTCATGAGGCGGTGGCTGGCGCTGCTCGTCGCGGCGACGACCTCGCTGGTGCTGATCGCGCTGCTGGTCCCGATGGCGCTGCTGATCCGCGCCGTGGCCGAGAACGGGGCGATGAGCCGGGCCACGGCCGCCGCCGAGTCCGTCGCCGTCACGGTGGGCACGCCCGACCTCGAGCTGGCGGTGGAGCAGGTGTCGCGGCCGGTCACGGTGTTCCTGCCGGACGGGAGCGCGGTGGGGGCGCGGGCCGCGCGGTCCGACGCCGTACGCCTGGCCGCGACCGGCCGCAGCGTCACCGCCGAGGCCGCCGGGGGCAGGGAGGTGCTCGTCTCGGCGCAGTCACCCGGCGGCACGGCCGTGATCAGGGTGTTCGTGCCGGACGCCGAGCTGATGAGGGGCGTGCGGGAGGCCTGGCTGGCCCTGGTGCTGCTGGGGCTGGGGCTGGTGGCGCTGGGCATCGTGCTGGCGGACCGGCTCGCGCTGGCCGTGACGAAGCCGGTGGACGGCCTGGCGCGGGTCTCGCACCGGCTGGCCGGCGGGGACCTGACCGCCAGGGCCGAGCCGGGCGGGCCCCCCGAGGTACGTTCCGTGGCGCTGGCGCTCAACCACCTGGCCGGGCGGATAGACGAGCTGCTGGTGGCCGAGCGGGAGTCCGTCGCCGACCTCTCGCACCGGCTGCGCACCCCGCTGACGGGCCTGCGGCTGGACGCCGAGTCGCTGCGGGACCCGGAGGAGGCGGCCCGGGTGCAGACCAGGGTGGACGCGCTGCAGAGGGCGGTGAGCGCGGTCATCACGGAGGCGCGGCGCCGCTCGGCCGGGCGCGACTCGTGCGACGCGGCGGCGGTGGTGGGCGAGCGGGTGCGGTTCTGGTCGGTGCTGGCCGAGGACCAGGGGCGGGAGGTGTCGATCTCCCTGCCGGACGGGCCGCTGCCGGTCGCGGTGGGGGCCGAGGAGCTGGCGGCGTGCGTGGACGCGCTGCTGGGCAACGTCTTCGCGCACACGCCGGAGGGGGTCTCCATGTCCGTACGGCTCCGGCCGCACCCTCCCGGGGCCCTGCTGTCCGTGGCGGACGCGGGGCCCGGGTTCGAGCCCGCGCTGCTGGAGCGGGGGAACAGCGCGGGCGGCTCCACGGGGCTCGGGCTGGACATCGCCCGGCGTACCGCGGAGTCCTCCGGCGGCGGCCTGTCCGTGTCGCGGCCGGAGGAGGGCGGGGCGCGCGTCGAGATGCTGCTCGGCGCGCCCTGAACGCCTTCTCGTGGCCTTAACCGTCGTTTAGCGCCCGGTTACCCGCTCTCGCGGTTTCGTGGAGTCATGCAGATCACGAAGAAGCTCATTGCCACTGGTGCCGGGATCGTCGCGCTGGTCGCGGGCGGCGGCGCCGCCTACGCCGCCACCGCCACCGCCCCCGCCGCCCCCAAGGTCACAGCCGAGCAGGCCATCGAGATCGCCCACAAGGCCGTGCCGGGAGCCTGGGTCAGCGAGCTCGACTTCGACCGCCGT
The DNA here is from genome assembly GCF_052246675.1 of Nonomuraea sp. KM90. Taxonomy (NCBI): domain Bacteria; kingdom Bacillati; phylum Actinomycetota; class Actinomycetes; order Streptosporangiales; family Streptosporangiaceae; genus Nonomuraea; species Nonomuraea sp. KM90. Next base: position 27,613 of record NZ_JBQQCB010000006.1, read on the forward strand.
GGCCGGCAGGCGGACGTGTGGGAGCTCGAGCTGACCAAGGGCTCGGAGCGGCACGAGGTGGACGTCGACGCGGCCTCGGGCAAGGTCACCAAGCAGGAGACCGACCGGAACGACCGGGACGACAGCGACGACCGGCAGGACGACGGCGACGACGACTGATCCCCTTTGCCCGACGACGCCGGCCCGCCTCTCGGTGGGCCGGCGTCCCCATGCCGCGCCACCCTCCTCAGAGATTCAATGAACCATTCTCATCACGATGGGCCGGTGGTCGGACAGCGTGGTCGGCAGCACGGACCCGCTCGTCGTCGTGACCCCTCGCGTGTAGACGTAGTCGATGCGGGCGTCGCCGAGGGTGGGCTTGTTGGCGTACCTGGCGCCGGTGTCCGTCCAGCCCGCGCTCACGAACCGCTTGGACAGCGCGTCGGTGGGCCTGGCGTTGAAGTCGCCGGTGAGGACGATCTGCGACCTGGAGCCGAAATAGTCCAGCACCTTGGCGGCCTGGGCCTCGCGGCGGCTGACCGAGGTCTGCGAGAGGCCCGGCGACAGGTGGGTGGTGAACACCCGGATCTGCGAGCCGCCGCCGAGGTCGAGCTTCACCCCGGCCATGGACCGGTTGACGGGGCAGGTGGTGAAGTTCGTGAGCGGCAGCGTGACCCGCTCGACGATCTTGTACGAGGACAGGATCGCGTTCCCCGCCTTGCCCGGCTGCGGGTCGTCGCAGGGACCGACGTCGTCGCCCGCGCCGAAGTGGGCGTTGGCCGTGATGTCCCAGCCGAGCTCGTCGGCGAGCTGGCGCACCTGGTCGGCGCCCGGCCGGCGATGGATCTCCTGGAGCGTGACGACGTTGGCGCCGCTGTCGCGGACGACCTCGGCGATGGCCTTCATGTCGGCGCTCTCACCGTGGACGTTCCAGTCGAGCACGACGACGTTGGCGGCCGCGGCCTGGGCGGGCGGTGCGGTCAGGGCCGCGGCGGCGAGGAGGGCGGACACGGCGATCGCATGGGTACGTCTTGTCACACGCATGAATCGTGATCTTACGGACACCGCCGCGTGACGTCAGCAGTTCTCCAGGATGCCTTCCATCGCGGTCTTCTCCGCCGAGGTCACCCAGACCCCGTACTTCGCCTTCACGTCGACCTGCCGGGCGATGTAGGTGCAGCGGTACGACTTGCGGGGCGGCAGCCAGGTGGCGGCGTCGGAGTCGCTCTTCTGGCCGTTCAGCGGGCCGTCCACGGCCATGAGGTTCAGCGGGTCGTTAGCGAACTCCTTGCGCTTGGTCGCCGACCACTGCCGGGCGCCCTTCTGCCAGGCGTCCGACAGCGGGATCACGTGGTCGATCTGGACATCCATGCTGGTGTCCTGGCCGCGCCGGAACTTGATGGTCTTGCCGCTGTACGGGTCGTGCAGGGTGCCGGTCAGCACGATGCAGTCGTGGGTGCCGGACCGGAACGTCTCGTCCACCAGGTCGCGCTTGAGGATGTCGTTGCGGGTGTCGCAGCCGTTGCGGTCCACGTCGGACCAGGCCGGGCCGAACTCGTCGCGGTCGAAGCCGGTCTTGGGCGCGCGGCCCTTGACGGCCAGCTTGTCGAGCTTCTCGCGGGCCTCGGAGATCGAGGCCGAGTCCGGTTTCGTGGCCTTCGGACCGCCGGACGACCGGGCTTCGAGCCCGCCGCACCCGGCCACTGCCACCGCCGTGGCCAGACCGGCCATGAACGCCCGTACCCGCACGTCCGCCCCCAGACTTTCGTCGATGTTTTCGTAAAGTCTAGGTAATGCCCGGATATAGACCTATAAAGCGTCAATCGCGTCGAGGAGCCACTCCGCCAGATACCGGGTGAAGGACGACCTGACGTAGATCCGGTACGTTCCGGGAGCCGTCCGCTCCAGGACGACGGAGGTCCGGCCCAGCAGCGTCTGGGCGTGGCCGGAGAGGGAGCGCAGGTCCAGCGGGCAGCCGGTGATCAGCACCTCCTCGGCCTCCGGTCCGGACAGCTCCAGGATCGTACGCTGCCCCGACACGTCCACCCACCCCGGCCGTGGCGTGATATTTCCGGACACGAGCCACCAGGACGGGCCCAGCCGCAGCCCCACCCCCGGATCCGCGCCCCGCACCTCCCACATGGGCTCGAACGCCACCTCCCGCAACCGCACCCCGTCCCCGCCCGCAGCCTCGAACGCGGCCTCGAACCGGGCGGCGAACGCGGCGGCGGGACTCTCGGCCCGGCACTCCCCCTCGTAGGGGAGGGGCGTGCCCGTCCACGGCTCGCCCTCGCGGCGGGTGTTCTCCGGGTCGTAGAAGACGGGCTCCACCACGGTCACCGGATGCGCCGCTCCCCCGGACACGGCGGTCAGCCGGTCACCGGCCGCGACGTCCTTGGCCAGGGCCAGGGCGAACGTGCGGCCGAGCGCCACGCTGTCGTAGCCGGAGGTCACATGTCCGAGCATCGGCACCACGCCGTCCAGGGACCGCCCGGCCGCGACGAGCTGGGCCCCCTCCTCCATCCGCGCCGCCGGGTCGTCGGGCAGCAGGCCGACCAGGCGCTTGCGGCCGCTCCGCGCGGTGTCGGGGCGGGCGTGCGAGCGCTTGCCGACGAAGTCCGGCTTGCGCTTGGAGACGATCCAGGCCATGCCGAGGTCCTGCGGGGTGACGGTGCCGTCGGTCTCCTGGCCGACGATCGCGAACCCCTTCTCGGCCCGCAGCACGTGCATGGTCTCGGTCCCGTACGGCACCGCGCCGGCGTCCAGCACCGCCTCCCAGAGCGCCCGCCCGTAGGGCCAGGGCACGTTGACCTCGTAGGCCAGCTCGCCCGAGAAGCTGATCCGGAACACCCGTCCCGGCACGCCCAGCACGTCGGTGGCCGCGTACCGCATGAAGGCCAGGTCGAGCGCCCCCGGCGCGACGGCCGCGAGCACCTGCCTGGCGCGCGGTCCCGCCACGGCGACGGTCGCCCAGTGGTCGGTGACCGAGGTGAACGACACGTCCAGTCCGGGCCACTCCGTCTGGTGCCACTCCTCCAGCCAGTCGAGCACCGTGGCGGCGTTGCCCGTGGTCGTGGTCATGAGGTAGTGGTCCTCGGCGAGCCGGGTGGTGGTGCCGTCGTCGAGCACCATGCCGTCCGCCCCGCACATCAGGCCGTAGCGGCAGGCGCCGACGGCGAGGGTGGAGTACATGTTCGTGTAGATCCGGTCGAGGAACGCGCCCGCGTCCGCGCCCCGGATGTCGATCTTACCGAGCGTGGAGGCGTCCATGGCGGCCACGGCGGTGCGGGCCGCGTGGCACTCGCGCCGCACGGCCGCCTCCATGGGCTCGCCGTCCTGGGGGAAGTACCAGGGGCGCTTCCACTGGCCGACGTCCTCGAACACCGCTCCCCTGGCGACGTGGGAGTCGTGCAGGGCGGTGGTCCTGACGGGGTCGGACAGCTCGCCGCGGTCGCGTCCGGCGAGGGTGGCGAAGGAGACCGGCGCGTACGGGGGCCGGAACGTCGTGGTCCCCACCTGGCCCGGCGCGGCCCCGAGGAGGGCGGACATGACGCCGACGACGACCGCGCCCGAGGTCTTGCCCTGGTCGGCGCCGGTGCCCGCGGTGGTGTAGCGCTTGACGTGCTCCACCGAGCGCATCCCGGTCCCGGCGGCCCTGGCCAGGTCGGCGACGGTCACGTCCCGGTGCAGGTCGGCGAACGCGGGCTCGCCGGAGGTCCCCTCGACCGTCCAGAGCGCCGCCGGCGGCCGCGGCGGCTGCTCGTCGCACTGCGGCACCCGCAACCCCTGCGTGCCCGGACCGGCGGGCACGCTCCCGGCCGCCTCGCCGGCCGCAGGGGGCGTGCTCGCGGCCGGCCGGCCTGACAGCGCCAGCTCGGCGGCCTCCTGACCGGCGGCGTAGCCGTCCGCGATGGCCTCGCGGGTGCCGTACAGGCCCCTGCAGGCCCCCGCTGACCGCTCGGCCTGGGCCGAGGTGCCCGGCACGAACGCCTGCAGCTCCTCGTCGAAGCGGACCCGCCCCTGCGACTGGCTGAACAGGTGAACGGCCGGGTTCCAGCCCCCGGCCACCGCCAGCAGGTCGGCCTCGATGTGCCGGGAGCCCACCTGGACCCCGGTCAGCACGCCCGCCGCGTCGCCGGTCGTGCCGGTCACCACCTGAGCGGCGTCGTCACGGGGATCGGCGATCGCGACCACCTCCACCCCGGCCGCCGCCAGGTCCCGCGCCGCCTCGTAGCCCGAGTCCGCGCAGGCGAACACGACCGCCCGCCGCCAGGGCGCCACGCCGTACCGGTTGGCGTACGTACGGGCGGCCGAGGCCAGCATCACCCCGGGCCGGTCGTTGCCCGGGAAGGCGAGCGAGCGCTCGTGCGCCCCCGTCGCCAGCACCACCCTGCGCGCCCTGATGTGCCACAACCGCTCGCCGCGCGCCCGCCGCTGCACGGCCACCACGTAGTTGTGGTCGTAGTAGCCGACGGCGGTCGTCCGGGTGAGCACCCGGCCCGGCAGCTCCAGCCCGTCCACCCAGTCGAGCGCGGGCGCCCCGTCCAGGAGCAGGCGGGCGTTCAGCAGGTCGCCGCCCAGCCGGGGCTGCTCGTCCACGAGGATCACCCGCGCGCCCGACCGCCCCGCCGCCACCGCGGCGGCCAGCCCGGCCGGCCCGCCGCCGACCACGAGCACGTCGCAGTGCAGGTAGCCCTTGTCGCACCGCCGCTCATCCGCTGTGCCGAGGCCGCCGTCCGGATCCACCCGCCCCTTGCCGCGCAGGCTCCACGCCTCCAGCCCGTCGTACAGCTCCACGGTCGTGGCCGCCAACATCGGGTCGGCGCCCACGCGGACCAGGGCGTTCGGCTCCTCGGAGCCGGCGGTGAAGACGCCGCGCGGGCGGTCGAGCTCGACGCTGCGGCCCACCACGCGCACCCCGTTGCGCAGGAGGGCGGCGGCCAGCGTGTCACCCGGCTCGCCCCGCATCGGCCGGCCGTCGAACGTGAACCTCATGAGGGCTTCCTGATCTCGTGGGTGACGGTGTGCCGCTCGACGGCGAACCAGGTCCGGCAGCCGTGCACGTGGAACCAGCGCTCGCGGAACCAGCCCTTGGGGTTGTCGCGCAGGAAGACGTAGGCGGCCCACTCCTCGTCGGAGGTCTCCTCTCGCGGATACGCGATCCCGGCCTGGCCGCCGTAGTGGAACTCGTTCTCGTCGCGCGGGCCGCAGTGCGGGCAGTCGATGAGCAGCATCAGTGCGCCACCGCCGCCGCGCCGTGCTCGTCGATGAGCGCTCCCGTGCTGAACCTCTCCAGCGCGAACGGCTCCGCCAGCGGGTGGGGCCGCTCGTGGGCGAGGGTGTGGGCGTAGACCCAGCCCGATCCGGGGGTGGCCTTGAAGCCGCCGGTGCCCCAGCCGGCGTTGATGTACAGGCCGTCGACAGGGGTGGGGCCGATGATGGGCGAGGCGTCCGGGGAGACGTCGACGATCCCGGCCCAGGTGCGCAGCACGCGTACCCGGCTGAAGATCGGGAACAGCTCCAGCGCCGCCGCCATCTGCGCCTCGATGACGTGCACGCCACCGCGCTGCCCGTAGGAGTTGTACGCGTCGATCCCGGCCCCCATGACCAGCTCGCCCTTGTGGGCCTGGCTGACGTACACGTGGACGGCGTTCGACATGACCACGCAGTCGAGCACCGGCTCCAGCAGCTCCGACACCAGCGCCTGCAGCGGGTGCGACTGCAGCGGCAGCCTGATCCCGGCCTGCGCGGCCAGCACCGAGGTGTGCCCGGCCGCCGCGAGCGCGACCTTCCCGGCGGCGATCCGGCCCCGCGAGGTCTGTACGGCCGTCACCCGGTTTTTCGTGATCTCGAACCCGGTGACCTCGCAGCCCTGGATCAGGTCGATCCCGTACGCGTCCGCCTTGCGGGCCAGCGCCCAGGCCACGTGGTCGTGCTTGGCGATCCCCCCGCGCCGCTGCAGAGTAGCTCCCATGACCGGGTAGCGGGCCTGCCCGGACACGTTGATGACCGGGCAGAACTTCTTGACCTCGGCCGCGTCCAGCCACTCGGCGTCCACGCCGTTGAGCCGGTTCGCGTTCACCCGGCGCCTGCCCTCGCGCACGTCGCCCAGGTTGTGCGCCAGGTTGAGCACGCCGCGCTGGCTGAACTGCAGGTCGTAGTCCAGCTCCGCGCTGAGCCCCTCCCACAGTTTCAGCGAGTGCTCGTAGATCCCGGCGCTCTCGTCCCACAGGTAGTTGGAGCGGATGATCGTGGTGTTGCGGGCCATGTTCCCGCCGGCCAGCCAGCCCCGCTCCAGGACGGCGACGTTCGTCAGGCCGTGGTTCCTGGCCAGGTAGTAGGCGGTGGCCAGGCCGTGCCCGCCGCCGCCGACGATCACCACGTCGTAGGCGGGCTTGGGGTCGGGGTTGCGCCAGAGGAAGTCGGGGTGGGTCAACGCCTGATCTTCTCCATCCCGGGGTCGTACAGCGGCTCGGCGGCGACCTCCGCGGGGACACGGCGGCCGAAGTAGGAAATATCCACATGCGTTCCGGGTTCTGCGAGCTCGATCGGCAGCCACGCGTACGCGATGGGGCGCCGGACGGTGTGGCCGTAGGCGGCGCTGGTGACGTGGCCGACCGTGCGGCCGGCGTGCCTGACCGGCTCCTTGCCCATGACCACCTCGGTGCAGACCAGCGGCACCAGCTTACGGGTGATCTCCGTGGTGAGGGCGTCGCGGCCGATGAAGTCCTTGCCTTCCTTGACGGCGAAGCCGAGCCCGGCCTCGTACGGGTTGTGCTCGGTCGTCATGTCGACGCCCCAGAGCCGGTAGCCCTTCTCCAGCCGCAAGCTGTTGAACGCCGCCCGCCCGCCCGCGATCGCCAGCCCGGGCTCCCACAGGGTGTCCCAGAGCTTGAGACCCATGTCCGCGCCGGTGTACAGCTCCCAGCCCAGCTCGCCCACGTACGAGACCCGCAGGGCCAGCACCGGAACGTGCCCGACGTATCCACTCTTGCAGCCGAAGTAGCGGAAGTTCTCGTGCGACAGGTCCATGTCGGTCAGGCCCTGCACCAGCTCCCTGGCCCGCGGCCCCCACACGCCGACACAGCAGGTCCCCGGGGTGAGGTCGTGCACCCGCACCGCGCCCGGCGCGTGCCGGGTCAGCCAGTCGAGGTCGAGGTTGCCGTTCGCGCCGATCTGGAAGCGGTCCTCGGCCAGGCGCGCGACCGTGAGGTCGGACCGGATGCCGCCCTTCGCGTCCAGCAGCAGCGTGTAGGTGACCGAGCCGGGCTTCCTGTCCACGTTGTTCGTGGTCATCCGCTGCAGGAACGCCGCCGAGCCGGGGCCGCTGACCTCGATGCGCTTGAGCGGGGTCATGTCGTAGAGCGCGACCCCCTCCCTGGTGGCGTGCGCCTCGGCGGCGGCGACCGGCGACCAGTGCCGGCTCGCCCACTCGCCCCGCTGGGAGACGCCCAGGAACGGCTCCGCGGCCATGCCCTTCGCCTCCTCCGGCACGTCGGCGAACTCGTCCCTGCGGCGGCGTACGAGCCGCTCCAGCAGCGGCACGTTCGCCTCGAACCAGTGCGGCCGCTCCCACCCGGCCGCCTCCAGGAAGTACGCCCCCAGTTCCCGCTGCCGGGGGTAGAACGGGCTGGTACGGAGCGGTCGCGGCGACTCCATCGGCTGCAGCGGGTGGATGACGTCGTAGACCTCGACGAAGTTCTGCTTGCCCCGCTCCTCGATGAACGCGGGCGAGAGCTGCGCCTGCTCGAACCGGCTGAGCTCGCACTCGTGCAGGTCGATCTCGGAGCGCCCGGTCACCAGCACCTCGGCCAGCGCCCGCGCCACCCCGGCCGAATGCGTCACCCACACGGCCTCGGCCAGCCAGAACCCGTCCAGCTGCGGCGCCTCCCCGATCAACGGGAATCCGTCGGGGGTGAAGGAGAAGATCCCGTTGATGCCGTCCTCGTACTTGGACTCGGCCAGCGCCGGCAGCAGCTCGACCGCGTCCCGCCAGGAGGGGTCGAAGTCCTCCTCGGTGAACGCCTGCACCGACGGCATCGTGGTGGACTTGGGGCCGATCTCGTCCTGGGTGACCGGCATGGGACGGTGCGCGTACGAGCCGATGCCGACGCGGTCGCCGTGCCACCGGAAGTACAGGTCACGGTCCTGGTGGCGAAGGATCGGGCCCTCCCCCTTCGCGGCCAGCGGGCCGGACCTGGCGTACTGGTGGGCCAGGGGCAGCAGCGGCACGGTCAGCCCGGCCATCCGCCCGATCGAAGGCCCCCAGAACCCGGCCGCGCACACCACCACGTCGGCCGGGATCGTCCGGTACTCCCCCGAGGTCACCACCGCGACCCCGGTGACCCGGCCGCCCCGCGCCTCGATGCCGACCACCGTGTGCCCCGCCAGGAACCTGGCGCCGCGCTCGGTGGCCCGCGCCGCCTGCGCCTCACCGCAGGCGACCGCCGTCGCCAGCCCGTCACTGGGCACGTGGAACCCGCCGAGCACCTTGTCCCGGTCGAGCAGCGGCCACAGCTCGGCACATCCGGCGGGGTCGAGCAGGCGCGCCTCGACCCCCCACGACTCGGCCCAGCCCTGCTTGCGGTGCAGGTCGGTCCAGCGTTCGGGGGTGGTGGCCACCTCCAGGCCGCCGACCTGGCGGAAGCAGCGCTCGCCGAGAGCGGTGTACTTGCGCACGGTGTAGGCGGCGAACTCGGTCATCGTCTTCGACGGGTTCGTCTGGAAGACCAGGCCGGGAGCGTGCGAGCTGGACCCGCCCGCCGCGAAGAGCGGTCCCTGGTCGACGACCGTGACGTCCGTCCACCCCCGCTCGGTGAGCTCGTCGGCGAGGGCACAGCCCACGATCCCCGCCCCCACGATCACCAATCGGGGCCGACTCATGACGCCTCCGGTTGTTCCATAATGCGCAACACGTACCGGACTACGCAACGAACATAGATCCCCGCGCTTCGGGGAACAAGGGCCCCTTCACCGCCGGAGGTGGCCCCCATACTCTTGTTTCGGATCATGGCACGTCAGGAAGAGGCGACATGGCGCAGCGACGCTTACTTGAGGGACTCGGCGTCACCGTCGCCGAGGAGACCTCCTACCGGGCCCTGCTCCGGCACGGCCCGGCGACGCTGAGCGAGCTGGCCGCCGAGACCGGCTCGTCCGCCGCCGCCATCCGCCGCATGTTGCCCCGGCTGGAGGACCTGGGCCTGATCTCCCGGGTGGCGGGCCGGCCGCTGCGGCTGGTCGCCACTCCCCCGAACGTCGCCATCGACATCCTCGTCGCGCGCCGCCAGGAGGAGCTCACGCACAGCCGGGCCGCCGCCGCGCTGCTGGCCACGGAGGTCGCCGAGCGCAGCGGGCCGCATCCGGAGGAGGTGCTGGAGGTGGTGACCGGCCGCGACGCCGTGGCCCGGCGCTACCTCCAGCTCGAACGCAACGCGACCCGGGAGATGCTGGTGCTGGTCCATCCGCCGTACGCGGTGGACGTCAGCGACGACCAGGAGAACCGGCAGCGCGCGGCCCGCCAGGGAGCGCCGACCCGTGGCATCTACAGCCCGCTGGCCTTCGAGCACCCCGGCATGCTGGCCCACACCCGCCGCGCCATCGCCGACGGCGAGCAGGCCAGGCTCGGGCAGGTGCCGGTCAAGCTGGCCATCGCCGACGCCCGCACCGCCATCCTGCCGCTGGTCTCCGACGAGGACCGGGCCGTGGAGAGCGCGCTCGTGGTGCACCCGTCCGCGCTGCTCGACGCGCTGGTGGGGCTGTTCGAGACGCTGTGGCGGGCCGCCGTGCCGCTGCGCCTGTCGGCCGACGCCCTGGAGCCGGAGGCGTGGCCGCAGGCCCCGGACACGGAGGTGCTGGCGCTGCTCGCGGCCGGCATGAAGGACGACGCCATCGCCAGGCAACTCGGCCTCAGCCCGCGTACGGTGCAGCGCCGCGTGCAGGTGCTCTGCGAGCGCCTGGGCGCCCGGACCCGCTTCCACGCCGGCTTCCTCGCCGCCCAGCACGACCTGCTCGCCTGACCACACCCGCCTCTCACCTGACCACACCCGCCTCAGCCCGACCCACCCGCCGAACCGCACACCCTGCCCGGCTCGACCCGCTCGCCCGGCCACACCCCGCCCGGGCACGACTCCCCCGCCGAACCTCACATCCCAGCCAGCACGACCGCCTGCCGACCGCGGCTTCCGCGCAGCCGCCACGGCCCCGCCTCCCTGCCCCCTCCCTGCCCAACGGGGACACCCGCCGAAGTACGGCGGGGCTCAGGTGAGCAGGATCCCGCCGTCCACCGGGAGCGTCACCCCGGTGACGTACGAGGACGCGTCGCTCGCCAGGAACACCGCGGCGGCCACCAGCTCGGCCGGGTCACCGGCGCGCTTCATGACCACCCGCGACTCCACGACCTGCTGGAGGTAGCCGGTTTTGTACTGCTCGGTCATCTCCGAGGCGAAGAACCCGGGCTCCAGGCAGTTGACCCTGATCCCCCGCCGCCCGGTCCACTGCTGGGCCAGGTCGCGGGTCAGCCCGGCGACGGCCGCCTTGGACGCGGTGTAGGCGGCCTGCGGCAGCCCGGCGGTGGTCTCGGCGAGCACGCTGCCGATGTTCACGATGGACGAGCCGGGCCGCATCACCCGCGCGCACGCCTGGGCCATCCAGTAGGTGCCGTGCAGGTTGATGTCGATGACCTGCCGGAACTCCTCGGGCGTCTCGCGCAGCGCGGGCACGGCCGTGCCGACTCCCGCGTTGTTGATCAGCACGTCGACCCCGCCCATGGTCTCGACGGCCGCGGCCACCAGGGCGTCGCAGTCCTCGGGTCGCGCCACGTCGGCGGGCACGGCCAGGCACCGGCGGCCGGTCTCCTCGACCAGCCGCCGCGTCTCCTCCAGCCGCTCCTTGCGCCGGGCGCCGATCACCACGTCGGCGCCCGCCTCGGCCAGGCCCCGCGCGAAGGCCACGCCCAGCCCCGCGGAGGCCCCGGTGACGATGGCCACCTTCCCGTCGAGCCGGAACCGCTCCAGCACGTCAAACCTCCCGGTCGAGACCGAAGCCCGGCACCACGCCAGACCCCGTCACAGGGACCGGAGCCCGGCACCACGTCGCCGGGGCCGGAGCCCGGCGGCGACTCGTTACAGGCCGTATTCCTTGACGATCCGCTCGTGCCGCTCGACCTCGACGTCGATCTCGCGGGCCAGGTCGAGCCAGGCCAGCGGGTGCACCCACCGCTCGGTGGCGTCGTCGAGCAGCGCGTCGACCTCGGAGGGCGCCACGTTGGGCGGCACCGCGACCCAGCCGAACACGCCCGGCAGCGGCTCGCCGCTGGTCGGGTGGGTGACCTGGTAGTTCTCGTCGCTGTAGACCCACATCGGCCAGCCGCGCTCGGCCATGACCTCGGTGAACTCCGCCCAGTCCTCCTCGCTCGGCGCGGCGCCGTCGAAGAAGTAGCTGGTGTAGCCGCCCGGCCGCAGGATGCGCACCGCGGCGAAGGGCGGCACGAAGTTCTGCTGCTCCTGCGGGTCGTCGGGGACCGGCTCCAGCAGCTGCGGGTCGAACACGACCAGGTCGCCGGCGTTGTAGTCCATCCCGCGCGGCTGCGGCAGGGCCAGCCTGGCGGTGGCGGGGCCGGTGCGGATCGACAGGACCTGGCGCTGGCCGCCGTCGGGCGCGGGCAGGATGAGCCTGATGAGGCCCATCTCCTCCTCGATCGGGCCCTCCTTGGACTTGATCGGCATGCCGATCTTGGCCGCGCCCTTGCGCACGGTCTCCCAGTCCTCGGCCGAGGTCGCCATGACGATCATGCGCCAGACGTCCTCCTCGACCAGGTCGTCGATCACCTCGAGGAGCACCTCGGCGGCCCGGGCGTTGTGGTCGAGCTGCTGGGCGGCGCCGGACAGCAGGCGGCGGGCGTCGAGCCCGGCCCCGGCCGCGACGGCGTGCTCGGCGGCGTCGAGCGTCTCCTGCCAGCGCTCGCGGGCGCTGTGCAGCCTGGCCAGCGTGAGGTATTGGGCGGCGTGCGGCAGCATCGCGGCCATCTGCTCCAGCCGCTCGTCCTGGCGGGCCTCGACGAGGAGCGTGGTCAGGTAGGCCACGTCGTCGGGGTCGGCGGTGGCGATGTCGCCGGAGTCGACCAGCAGCTTCCAGTAGATGTCGGCGCCGGTGGCCGGGTAGCCGAGGAAGCCCATCGTGGTGGTGTGGCGGCGGGTGGCTTCGAGGTCCTGGCCGGACAGCGGGGCCAGCCAGCCGACCCACTTCTCCGGGTCGGCGTTGAAGCCGTCGGCGGCGTCGAAGAGGCCCACCCGCTCCTCCGGGGCGCCGGGCGCCTCGGGCTCGGCGGTGGTCTCGGCGGCGGCGCGCAGCGCGGCGATGCGCTCGCTCAGGTCGCCGGTCTCGCGCAGCTCGGCGGCGCCGGACTCGGCCACGTCGGCCAGCAGCCGGGCCTGCCACACGCCCTGCCTGGCGATCGCCAGGTCGCCCGCGACCAGCGCGAGCTCGACGCGGGCGCGGTAGCCGCCCATCATGCCGAAGTAGTCCATCCACTGGCGCAGGACGCGGCCGAGCTGCCAGGTGTTGGTGATCTGGGAGGAGCCGGCCAGCTTGTTGACGGCCTGCGCCCACTCGACCCACACCCGCGGGTGCTCGCCCACCACGTCGAGGTCGGGCAGCGCGTCCACGGCCTCGGCGGTGCGGCCGAGCGTGGCCAGGATGAGGGCCCGCCGGACGCCGTCGCGGTGCTCCTTGGCCACCGGGTCGTCGGCCTGGAACCCGGCCGCGGCCTGCAGCGCGTTGAGCGCGTCGTCGGTGCGGCCGACGGCCAGCAGCGCGCGGGCGCTCTCGGCGCCGAGCTCCCAGCTCGCCTCGCGGCCGGCCACCCGCAGCCGCTCGACGGCGGACTCGGCGTAGGTCACCGCCTCGCCCGGCTTGCCGGCGTCGATGAGGGCGGCGACGTATTGGGTGACGAGCCCGGTGAAGGCCGGCTTCTCCGGGGTGGTGGCCTCGATGTAGGCGCCGAGCGTCTCCAGGCGCTCGGCGGCGTGGCCGGGCCCGTCGGCGTTGGCCCACACGACGGCCAGCGCCTCGACGGCGGCCGGGGTGGCGGGGCACTCGCGCACGTCTTCGCGCTGGGCGAACGCCAGAAGTTGCTGCGCGTCGTCGATGGCGACCGCGCCCTGGGCGCGGTCGCCGATGCGGCCCATCAGGTGCCAGTAGCGGGCGTAGAACTCGAGCCACGGCAGCTCCAGGGTCTCCGCCTGCTGCGCGATGGCCGGGGCCATGACGTCGAGCTGGGGATAACGGCCCTCATAGGCCTGTGCAGGGAGGTCTCCCAGCGCCATGGCGAGGCCAACGTTGCCCGCCTCGGAAAGCTGCTGCTGGGTTTCGCCGACCCAGGCCCAGATGTCCACGTCCATGGGCAGTCAGTCTGCCAGGTCAATGACCGTGCCCAAAACGCAGAAGCTCGATCAGCTCGTCCGATTCACTGTCGGTCAGGACCGAAAACACGTCGGCCATGAGGTCGTCCGTGGTCTGCTCGACGGCCGCGCGCCGGGCCACGACGTCCGGGCCGGGCTTGTCGTACGGCTCGGGCCAGGTGAAGAACTTGGCGATCATCTCGCCGGTCGTCTGCCCGAACGGGGTCGCGTCGTGGTCCGTCGCCAGCGTCGCCTCCAGCGGCCGCAGCCCGGCCGCGAGCACGGCGTTGGCGTGCAGGCCGCCGCGCAGCTCGCGTACGACGTGCATGAGCTGCACGGCCCTGGCGGGCGGGTCGGCGGCCAGCGGCACCGCCCGCCACCCCGCGAACAGCGGCGCCCCGACCGACGAGGCCCGATCGACGACCGGCTGCAGCAGCTCGGCGATCCGGGCACAGCCGTCGTAGCCGCCCAGCTTGCGCCGCCCCCACGCCTGGCACACCTCGGCGTAGAGCTCGACGGCCCGGTCGACCGGGAGCTTGCGGCCGCCGTTCCAGCTCTCCTCGACGTGTGCGGGAGGGAAGAAGACGACGACCGAGTTGACCACGTCGGCGTCGCACTCGCCGAGGACGCCGCAGCGGCCTCTGAAGTAGAACTCGCGGGCGCCGAGCCCGTGCTCCTCGCAGACGGCCTTGGCCTCTCTGGAGATCATGAATCCGCCGCCGAACTGGCCGATAGGCGCCTTGACCTGTGCAGCGGTGGTGCGTGGGTCCGCCATGTCCACCTCTCAGTTCGTGAAGTGAACCCAGCATCCCCTATTAGAACTTCATTCTGCAAGCATCAGTTCGCCGCTGGCGATGATGACCGCGGGGCCGGACAGGTAGCTCGTGTCCTCGTCGAGGATGACGGTCAGCGTGCCGCCCAGCACCTCGACCGTCCACGTGCCGGTGGTGTCGCCCGACAGCTGCGCGGCGGCGACTGCGGTGGCCACCGCGCCGGTGCCGCAGGCGCGGGTCTCGCCGGAGCCGCGCTCGTAGACGCGCATGACGGCCCGGCTGACGCCGACCGGGTTGAACAGCTCGACGTTCACCCCCGCCGGGAAGACCCTGGTGTCGAAGCCCGGCTGGTGGTGGAGGTCGAGCTGGAGGACGGGGTCACCGATGGCGCAGGCCAGGTGGGGGTTGCCCATGTCGACGTGGATCCCGCGGTATTCGTGGCCGCCCACGCTGGCCACGCTCTGGCCGCGGATGACGGGCTTGCCCATGTCCACCGTGATGTCGCCGTTCGGCTCGGCGCGGACCTTGCGCAGGCCGCCCCTGGTCGCCACCCCGAACTCCGTGGCGTGCACGAGACCGGCGTCCATCAGGTAGCGGGCGAACACGCGCACGCCGTTGCCGCACATCTCGGCCATGCTGCCGTCGGAGTTGCGGTAGTCCATGAACCACTCGGCGGCGGACGCCTGGTCGGCCACCTCGTGGCTCTGCTTCGTACGGACCACCCGGAGCACGCCGTCGGCACCGATGCCGGCTCTCCTGTCGCAGATCTTGGCGACGAGCGAGGCCGTGACGTCGACCTCGCCCTCCGGATCAGGCAGGATGACGAAGTCGTTCTCGGTGCCGTGCCCCTTGAGAAAGCGCATTGTAGGAGTTTATGCGTACGGGTGTGCGGCAATCAGCGCCAGGGATCGGTCAAGCAGCTCCGGATCGTCGTACGGCAACCAGCACACCCGCGGATCCCGGCGGAACCACGACTCCTGGCGGCGGGCGAAGCGCCTGGTCAGCCTGACGGTCTCGGCCTTGGCCTGCTCCTCGCTCCACTCGCCCGACAGGAAACGGATGATCTGGGCGTACCCGAGGGCGCGGCCGGCCGTACGCCCCTCGGCCAGCCCCTGCCCGAGCAGCGCGCGCACCTCCTCCACCAGGCCCGCCTCCCACATGCGCTCGACCCTGACCTCGATCCGCTCGTCCAGCACCGGCCTGGGCACCTCGACGCCGATCTGGACGCTCGGGTAGACGGCGTCGTAGGACGGCATCGTCGCCGAGAAGGGGCGCCCCGAGAGCTCGATCACCTCCAGGGCGCGCACGATGCGGCGGCCGTTGCTCGGCAGGATGGCCGCCGCGGCGGCGGGATCGCTGCCGCGCAGCCGCTCGTGGAGAGGGGCCGGGCCGCGCTCGGCCAGCTCGGCCTCCAGCCGGGCCCTGATCTCCGGCTCCGTTCCGGGGAACTCCAGCTCGTCGATGGCCGCCCGCACGTAGAGGCCGCTGCCGCCGACCAGCACGGGCACCTCGACGGCGTCGATGACGGCCCTGGCCAGCTTCTGGTATTCGGCCACGCTGGCCGTGACCGTGACGTCCCAGATGTCCAGCAGGTGGTGGGGGACCCCGCGCCGCTCGGCGGGGGTCAGCTTGGCCGTGCCGATGTCCATGCCGCGGTAGAGCTGCATGGAGTCGGCGTTGACGCACTCACCCCCCAGCCGGAGGGCGAGGTCCACGGCGAGATCGGACTTTCCTGCCGCGGTGGGGCCCACGACGGCGATGACTGGCTGCTGGCGCACACGACCAGTTTGCTAGAGATCGAGCAGAGTCGGTTGCAGGTATCCCTCGTGGGTCAGCAGCCAGCGCTTGGTCTCCACGCCCGCACCGCCGCTGAACCCGCCCAGCCCGTTGCCCGCGATGACGCGGTGGCAGGGCACGACGATCGGGATCGGGTTGGAGCCCATGATCGAGCCGATGCCGCGGGCGGGCACGCCGGAGCCGCTGAGCGTGGCCAGCTCGCCGTAGGTGACCGCCTTGCCGTACGGCACTCCGTGCAGGGCCCGCAGCACCCGCAGCCGGGAGCCGGACATGAGCCGCCAGTCGATCGGCGTCTCGAACCTCTTCAGCTCCCCGGCGAAATAAGCGTTCAGCTCGGCGACCGCGAAGGCCGTACGATCCGCATCATGAACCTCACCCAGGTCGAGCCCGCCGGCCAGCCGGGCGCGGGACCCCCAGCCCGACGCGACGAGCCCGATCTCGGTGACAGCCAGCACGAACGTGCCCACCGGCGTGGGCACCTCGGCGAAAGAGACCGTGGTCATCGTGTCCTCACGTGAGCTCGTGGTGCTGGGCACCTCCAGCGCGGTTCCTACCCGACACCGTAACCACAACGGCTACCTCCTGCGCTGGGACGGTCAAGGCTTCCTCTTCGACCCCGGCGAGGGCACGCAGCGGCAGATGGTGCACGCCGGGCTGAGCGCGCACGACGTCCACTGGCTGTGCGTGACGCACTTCCACGGCGACCACTGCCTGGGGGTGCCGGGGGTCGTGCAGCGCATCGCCCGCGACAGGGTCCGCCATCCGGTGCGCGCGGTCTTCCCGGGCTCCGGCGAGATGTACTGGCGCCGGCTCCGCCACGCCGCCGCGTTCGCCGACACGTCGGTCATCTCCGAGCACCCCGTCTCCGGCGACCTGGCCGGTGTCGGCCCGCTCATCGCGCGCCGCCTGTCCCACCCCGTCGAGTCGTACGGCTACCGCGTCCAGGAGCCGCACGGCCGCCGCATGCTTCCCGAGAGGCTGGCCGCCCGCGGCATCCGCGGCCCGGAGGTCGGCGAGCTCCAGCGCACCGGCTCCGTGCGCGGCGTCACCCTCGACGAGTGCAGCGTGCCGAAACCGGGGCAGAGCATGGCGTTCGTGATGGACACCCGGCTCTGCGACACCGTCTTCGAGCTGGCCTCCGGGGCAGACCTGCTGGTGATCGAGGCCACGTTCCTGTCGGGTGAGAGCGCGCTGGCCAAGGAGTACGGGCATCTGACGGCGTTCGAGGCGGGGCTGGTGGCGGCGGACGCGGGGGTGCGCCGGCTGGTGCTCACGCACTTCTCCGAGCGGTACGGGTTCGACGACGAGCCGGCCTTCATCCAGGAGGTGCGCCGCAGCTTCGAGGGCGAGGTGGTGCTGGCCCGCGACCTGATGCGGATCCCGGTGCCGAAGCGTCAGGCCGCCCACAACCCGGCGAAATAGCCCACCCCGTACGGGGCGGTGGCCATCAGCAGGCGGCCGCCGAAGGCCCGGGTGCCGGCCGCGCCCGCCAGCACCTGCAGCGCCGCCCGCCCGCTCACCCACAGCCTGTCGGCCTGCCCAGGGTCGAGGGCCGCGAGGGCGCTCGCGTCGCCGGCGGCGATGGCCTTGGCGATCCCGTCGTTGTACGGCCCGGCCGTCTCGTCGTACCTGCCCGGGGCCCGCGGGCTGAGGCAGGCCGAGCCGTCGGCCATGACCAGCAGCGCCACCCGTTCCCCGGCCTCCGCCAGCTGCTCCCCCAGCTCGCGGCACTCCCCGGCGGTGGCGTCGAAGGCCACGGACCGGAAGCCGTCCGGGGCGGGCTCGCCCATGAGCAGGCGGGCGACGGTCAGCGACAGCGGGAGGACGGGCTCGCCGGTGCCCGCGGCGAGGTCCGGGCCCCAGGGGCGCAGGGTGCCCGCCGCGCCGCCGGCGTACGCACCGGTGGTGTCCGCGCCGCCCACCACGATCAGCGCGTCGGGACGTGCCTCGCGCAGCGCGGCGATCGCGGTCCGGCAGGCGGAGCGCAGGTCGGGCATCTCCAGCAGGACCAGCGGGGTTGGCGGGCAGACGGCCGCGGCGACAAGCACGAGCGCAAGCGTACGGGGCGACGCCGCCCAGGTCAGTACGGGGTGCGGCCTTCCCGGACCTTCGCGAACAGGCCCTCGGCGTAGGCGTGGGCCGCCTGGTGCAGCCCTCCCCCGAAGCTGATCCTGGCCACCCCGAGCTCGGCCAGCCTGCCCAGGTCAGGGGCGCCCGGCCGGAACAGGATGTTGACCGGCCCGCCCAGCTCGCCGGTCAGGGCCCGGATCTCGTCCTCGTCCGCCAGCAGGATGGGGTACACGCAGTCGGCTCCCGCCTCCAGGTAGCGCCGCCCGCGTTCCAGGGCCTCCTCGCGGGTGGCCCGGCCGTGCAGGTAGACGTCGACCCTGGCGTTGATCACCAGCGCGTCCCCCGCGGCGGCCCGCACCTCGGCCAGGAAGTCCGCCTGCTCCCCGGGGTCCACCAGCTCGCCCCGGCCGGGCACGGAGTCCTCCAGGTTGCAGCCCACGGCCCCGGTCGCGGCCAGGCGCTCGACCAGCTCGGCGGGCTTGAGCCCGTAGCCGCGCTCGACGTCGGCGGTGACGGGCACGTCGACGGCCCTGACCACGCGGGCGACGGCCGCCATCATCTCGCCGACCGGCGTGCCCTCGCCGTCGGGGTACCCCAGCACGCGGGCGACGGCGGCGCTGCCGGTGGCGACGGCCGGGAACCCGGCCTCCTGCACGGCACGGGCGGAGGCGGCGTCCCAGACGTTGGGCAGGATCAGCGGGGCGCCCGGGACGTGCAACGCCCGCAGCTCGGAGGCCCCGCCGGAAAGTCTGTCGGTCATCATGCCCCGACCCTACGGAACGGAGTGGCTCCCGCCGAAGGTCCAGTACGACCCATTAGCGGCAAGCCACTTCCCGGGGTTCAGCAGCCGCTCTTCGAGCACTGGCCGCTGACCTCGCCCGCCGGCCCGTCCGCCGGGGTGTCGACGGGGGCGTCGCCCGCGGACTGCGGCGACTTGGTGGGCGACGTCGTCGCCGGCTTCTTGCCGGTGCCGGTCTTCGTGGTGCCGTCGGAGGAGTCGCTGCCCGTCGAACCCTGGTCGACCGGCTCGCTGACGCCGTTGCCGGGGTCGGCCACGTCGCCCATGCTGCCGTCGTCGTCGGCGTCGGTGGGCAGGCCGTCCTCAGGGGAGTCGGTGGTGACGTCGCCCATGGTGGCGTCGTCGCCGCCGAGGTCCTCGCCCGCGACGCTCTGCGAGGGGGCGGGGCGGCCGCCGCTCTGCTGGGCGGCCTGGCCGGAGTCCGACGCCAGCAGGTAGCCGGTGCCGCCCGCCGCGAGCACGGCGACCAGCGCCGAGGCGGCGATGAGGATGGTCTTCTGGTTGCTCTTCGCCCTTTTTCTCGGAGGTCTGTTTCTCGAAGCCGGGCGGATGTCTCCGGGGCCGGTAAGGATCTCCTGGCGATCCGCCTCGATCGGATCATGCATGGTGGTGCAGCTCCCTGCGGTCGTATCGGGGAAAGCTCGCCGGCTTCCGCGGGTGATGGACCACACTAGCCGCAACAGCTGAATGCTCGCACACCAATCACAAAGGAATCACGACTTGTCCCCCCTTAGATCCATTTGCCCAGGTAGCCGCGCCCGCCTGGCACCCGTGGCCGGAGCCGTCGGGGTACTCGTCACCGCGACGCTGGGAATATTCCTGGCATTCACCAACAGCCACGAACCATCACCGCAAAGACCACCCGAATTTGATCAGGAAACTCCGCTTTCCTCAAGATCACCGCTACTCTGGGCGTCGAACGCGCCACAAAGTGCGACCGCGGTTCTGCTCTCTTCGACGCCTTCCGATGGATCGCTCCAATTCGCGTCGCCCCAGCCTGCCGACGTCATGCTCGGCCCGCTGTCACCGCCCTGGATCGAGCCCGTCCCGCCGTGGCACGCGCCGATCTCCGCCGTCCCGCCCGTCGTCGCCGTCCCGCCGATCTCCGCCCTCCCGTCCGTGACCGGGGTCCCGCCGGTGACCGTCCTCCCGTCGGTGAGCGCGGGCCCGCCGGTGTCGCCGTTCCCGGCCGTCGAGGTGCCCCGCCGGGACCGGCGGCCGGACAGGCCCCTGGCGCCGCCCCAGGATCGGCCGGCCCGTCCGCGGCCGCAGGGCTCGCCGGCCCCGCAGGCACCCCCCGAGGCGCCCGCCCCGGAACGGCCCGCCGATCCGCCGCCGTCGTCGCGGGGGCGGGGGATGCCCGACCCGTGCGCCACGTTCCACGACTTCCGCCGGCAGCCCTGCTACGACATCCTGGGCGGCCTCACCCGGTGACCTCGTACGGACGGAAAAAGGGCGGCGCCGGTGGCACCGCCCTTCTCCGCTGACTCGCTCAGTGCGCCGAGCACGCCCCCGTGGCCGCGGGCGCGGGCGCGGGGCGCCCGATGGTCGGCATGCCCAGCAGCACGCCGGTGCCGGCGTTCGCGGCCCCGCCCTGGCGGGACTCCCAGGCGTCACCGGCCCGCGTGCGCCGGACCCCCAGCACGGCGCCGTCCGCCACCAGGTGGTGCGGTGCCGCGTAGGTCACCTCGACCGTCACCATGTCACCGGGCCGCGGCGCCTCGGACCCCACGGCGAAGTGCACCAGCCGGTTGTCGGCCGCACGCCCGGACAGCCGGTGCGTCGCCTCGTCCTTGCGCCCCTCGCCCTCGGCCACCAGGACCTCGAGCGTCCGGCCCACCTGCTTCTTGTTCTCCTCCCAGGAGATCTCCTCCTGCAGGGCGACCAGCCGCTCGTAGCGCTCCTGCACGACCTCCTTGGGCACCTGGTCCTCCATGGTGGCCGCGGGGGTGCCGGGGCGGATGGAGTATTGGAAGGTGAAGGCGTTGGCGAAGCGGCTCTGCCGGACGACCTCCAGCGTGCCCTGGAAGTCCTCCTCGGTCTCGCCGGGGAAGCCGACGATGATGTCGGTCGAGATGGCGGCGTCCGGCATGGCGGCGCGCACCCGCTCGATGATGCCCAGATAGCGCTCCGCCCGGTAGGAGCGCCGCATCGCCCGCAGCACCCGGTCCGAGCCCGACTGCAGCGGCATGTGCAGCTGGTGCATGACGTTGGGCGTCTCGGCCATGGCGGCGATCACGTCGTCGGTGAAGGCGGCCGGGTGCGGCGAGGTGAAGCGCACCCGCTCCAGCCCCTCGATGGTGCCGCAGGAGCGCAGCAGCTTGCCGAAGGCGAGCCGGTCGCCGAACTCCACGCCGTAGGTGTTGACGTTCTGCCCCAGCAGCGTGACCTCCAGCACGCCCTGGTCCACCAGCGTCCGGACCTCGGCGAGGACGTCGCCGGGGCGGCGGTCCTTCTCCTTGCCGCGCAGCGACGGCACGATGCAGAACGTGCACGTGTTGTTGCAGCCGACGGAGATGGCGACCCAGGCGGCGTAGGCGGACTCGCGCTTGGTGGGCAGCGTCGAGGGGAAGACCTCGAGCGACTCCTTCAGCTCGACCTGCGCCTCGCCCTCGATGCGGGCCCGCTCCAGCAGCACCGGCAGCGAGCCGATGTTGTGGGTGCCGAACACCACGTCGACCCAGGGCGCCTTGCGGACGATCTCGCCCTGGTCCTTCTGCGCCAGGCAGCCCCCGACGGCGATCTGCATGCGAGGGTTGCTCACCTTGGCCGGCCTGAGATGGCCGAGGTTGCCGTAGAGGCGGTTGTCGGCGTTCTCCCGCACGGCGCACGTGTTGAACACCACCACGTCGGCCGTCTCACCGTCGTGAGCGGCCACGTAGCCGGCGTCCTCCAGCAGGCCTGACAGCCGCTCGGAGTCATGGACGTTCATCTGGCACCCGTATGTGCGCACTTCGTACGTGCGGGCGCCCTCCTGGGTCACAGTCATGGCACGTTCAAGAGTAGTCGTTGTCCGGCTTGCGGCGGCCCGTACCGATCTAAAAGGCCAGCTTGACGGCATGATGTGATCGGATCGGTACCGCTCGGTTAGTGACCAGCGCTCTAATGCCCTCTACCGTTTTACTCCATGACGGAGAACGGCGACGTCACTCCACTGGTCCAGTTGGAGAACGTCAACAAGCACTTCGGGGCGCTACATGTCCTGAAGAACATCAACTTGACCGTCTCTCGTGGCGAGGTTCTGGTCGTCATCGGTCCCTCGGGCGGCGGCAAGTCCACGTTGTGCCGCACGATCAACCGACTGGAGACGATCAACGACGGGAAGATCATATTTGACGGGCAAGAGCTGCCGGACGAGGGTAAGGCGCTGGCCAGGCTCCGCTCTGACGTCGGCATGGTGTTCCAGTCATTCAATCTGTTCGCGCACAAGACGATCCTCGAAAATGTCACGCTGGGGCCCATCAAGGTTCGCGGCAAGGCACGTGAGGCCGCCGAGAAGCGGGCGATGGAGCTGCTGGAGCGCGTCGGCATCGCGGCGCAGGCGCAGAAATACCCCGCACAGCTCTCCGGCGGCCAGCAGCAGCGCGTGGCGATCGCCCGGGCGCTGGCCATGGACCCGAAGATGATCCTTTTCGACGAGCCGACGTCTGCGCTGGACCCCGAGATGGTGCAAGAAGTCCTGGACGTCATGATCGGGCTGGCCCGGGACGGCATGACGATGATGGTCGTCACACACGAGATGGGCTTCGCCCGCAGAGCCGCGAACAGGGTCGTGTTCATGGCCGACGGCCAGATCGTGGAGGAGAACAATCCTGAGGCGTTCTTCGGCTCACCGCAGACCGACAGGGCCAAGGATTTCCTTTCTAAGATCCTGACACATTGAGAGAGTCGAGGTAACGATGCAGATCCGTCGCATGGGCGCAGCCCTCGTCGCGGCCGGCGCCATGGTCGCCGGCCTTACCGCCTGCGGCGGCGGCGAGGCGACCACCGTTTTGCAGAAGGCCAAGGACGAGAAGAAACTCGTCGTCGGCGTCAAGTACGACCAGCCCGGTCTTGGCCTGAAGAAGCCCGACGGCACGGTCGAGGGCTTCGACGTGGACGTCGCCAAATACATCGCCGGCAAGATGGGCGTGCCCGAGAGCGGGATCGAGTTCAAGGAGGCCCGCTCCGCCAACCGGGAGAGCTTCCTGAAGCAGGGTCAGGTCGACCTGGTCATCGCGACCTACTCGATCACCGACGCCCGCAAGCCGCAGGTCACCTTCGCCGGCCCCTACTACCTGGCGCACCAGGACTCGCTGATCCGGGCCGACGACAGCTCGATCACGAGCCTCGAGACGCTGAAGGGCAAGAAGGTCTGCCAGGTCAGCGGCTCCAACTCGTGGAAGAACATCACCGAGGGCACCAACAAGATGAGCCTCAAGGTCGAGGCGTCCCTGGTGCCGGCGGGTGGCTATGACGAGTGCATCGCCAAGCTCAAGAGCAACGCCGTCGACGTGGTGACGACCGACGACACCATCCTGGCCGGCTTCGCCAAGCGCGAGGGCAGCGCCCTGAAGGTGGCCGGCGCGCCGTTCACCGACGAGAAGTACGGCATCGGCATCAAGAAGGGCGACATCGAGACCTGCAACGAGATCAACAAGATCGTCGCAGGGATGTGGACCGACGGCACGGCCGCCAAGCTGCTGGAGAAGCACTTCGCCGGGACGGGCCTGAAGGTGGAGACCGCGGCGCCGCCGGCTGAGGGCTGCGCCTGATCCCCGTTCAGACCCGGTCGCTCGCCGATGAGCGCGTTCTGCTCATCGGCGAGCTCTCCTGACGAGGAACGTCATGGACACTTCTGCCCTGTTTGATTTCTCGCCGTTGGTACAGGAATTCGACAAGATCCTCATCGGGTTCTGGTCGACGATCCGGCTGACGGTCATGAGCGCGATCATCGCGCTCGTTCTCGGCACGATCCTGGTGGCGATGCGGGTCGCGCCAACCCCGGTCCTGCGCTGGGCCGGCACGGCGTACGTCAACGTCGTCCGCAACACGCCCCTGACGCTCGTGCTGATCCTCTGCGCGCTGGGGCTCAGCGACACGATGCAGCTCACGTTCTCCGAGGACCCCACCACCAACTACTTCTGGTGGGCGGTGGCCGGTCTGTCGGCGTACACCGCGACGTTCGTGTGCGAGGCGCTGCGCTCCGGCATCAACACCGTCGCCCTGGGGCAGGCGGAGGCCGCCCGGGCGATCGGGTTCACCTTCATCCAGTCGCTGCGGCTGGTGGTGCTGCCGCAGGCCTTCAGGTCGGTCATCTCGCCGCTGGGCAGCATCCTGATCGCGCTCACCAAGAACACCACGATCGTCATCGTCGCCAGCTATCTCGACGCGGCAGCCCAGATGAAGCAGATGTTCGACGACTACGGCGGCACGATCCCCATCTTCCTGGGCTTCGCCTTCGGGTACATGGTCCTGACCCTGCCCACCGGCTTCCTGTTCGGCTGGCTGGCCAAGCGACTGGCGGTGGCGCGATGAGCACGAGTGTCCTGTTCGACGCCCCCGGGCCGCGGGCGCGGCTGCGCAACAACGCGCTGACGCTGCTGTCCGTCGTCGTCCTGCTCCTCATCGCCTACCTGGTGATCACCACGCTGGGTGAGAAGGGCCAGCTCGAGGCCGCCAAGTGGGAGCCGTTCCTGCGTGGCGACACCTGGACCGGATTCATCATCCCCGGCCTGATCGGCACCCTGCAGGCCGCGGTCGTGTCGGCGGTGCTGGCGCTGGTGTTCGGCGTGGTCTTCGGTCTGGGCCGGCTGTCCGACCACCGGGTGATCCGGGTGGTCTCCGGCGGGGTCGTGGAGTTCTTCCGGGCGATCCCCCTGCTCATCCTGATCTTCTTCGTGCAGGCGGGGCCGGCCACGCTGAGCGGTTACACGGTGAGCGTGCCCGCGTTCTGGGCCGTGGTCATCGGCCTGACCCTGTACAACGGGTCGGTGCTCGCGGAGATCGTCCGGGCCGGCATCCTCTCCGTGCCGAAGGGCCAGTCGGAGGCCGCCTACTCCATCGGGCTGCGCAAGTCCGGGGTGATGCGTATGGTGCTGGTGCCGCAGGCGACGACCGCGATGATGCCGGCGATCGTCAGCCAGATGGTCGTGCTGCTCAAGGACACCGCGCTGGGCTGGATCATCGCGTACGAGGACCTGCTGAACGCCGGGCTGAAGCAGTTCGCGGTCAACTACGGCAACCTCATCCCGAGCGCGATCGTGCTGGCCATGTTCTACGTGCTGATCAACCTGGCACTCGGTTACCTCGCGCACTGGCTCGAGCGCCGCAGCCGGCGCAGCCGCAAGTCGGCCGCGGGTCCGATCGCGCCGCCCACGGCCATCGGCACGGGGCCCGGCGGCGGTCCGGGCAGGGAGGCCGTCTCCACCATGGAATGACGGCTCCCGGAAGGAACGCCACGGCGGTGGTGCGCGAATCGCGCACCACCGCCGTTCGTTCGTCCACGAGATTTCGTGGACTAGTAGCGGAATGAGACGCGGGCGGGCGGCGGCTCTATGGGTGGCCCGATCCCGGACAGGGTGAGCGCCACCCACGACTGGCGCCCTCTGGGATTGTCGACGTAGAACGACATGCTGCAGTAGCGGCTGGTGAGTCGCTGGACGTAGCAGTACTTCGTCTTGACGACGCCGCGGATGTTGACGGTCAGCGAGCCGCCCATGCGCCGCGAGCACTCGTAGAAGCCCTTGACGTGAAGGCGGCTCCCGACGGCCGTGACGCCGATGTAATTACGGCAGGCGTACGACTGCGGGAAACCGGCCGGCCCGCGGTACCAGGCCCCGTAGTGCTGCCATCCCACCGCGGCGGAAGCGCTGTGGGACGGGACGGCCAGGGCCGCCATCGCGAGGATGATCGCGCTGGCCCAGCGGGCCGGTGTCGTGCGTGATGCCCCCATACGAACTCCCTTGTGCTCCGACGAAGCACCGAGCCCCCTTGTTCATCGAACGCTCGCCACGCTACGGCGGCCCATCGGCGACAACAAGAAATCATCGCGCATCGGTAATGCCCGTTGGACATTTGACACTTTTCCACCATGGTGTTATTTATTTCTGGCGATCAATACCCGGATATCCCGTTGTTGCGGTAAAAGCGATTTTTGCGGAAATGCTTCCCGTAAAGCCTCAAGAAGGTGCCACGGCTCGGTTAGAACCGCGCACACGCTCTCTCGCACCGCCTGACCGGCGGCAGACTTTGTTGTAGGGGAAGCATCGGGGGGTGGCGCATGCGTCAGGCGTACGTGGCGATCGCCGGCGCCATGGTGACGGGCCTGGCCGCCTGCGCGGGCGGCGGCTCGTACGCCACCGTCGTCGAAAAGATCAAGGGAACCGGGACTGTCGTCGTCGGCACCAAGTGGGACCAGCCGGGCCTGGGGCTCAGGACGGGCGAGGGCGAGCCCGAGGGCTTCGACACGGACGTCGCCCGGTACGTCGTCAAATACCTCGCCGGCGACACCCCCGTGAAGATCACGTGGCGGGAGTCGCCGTCGTCCACCCGGGAGGCGCTGCTCCAGAACGGCACCGTGGACATGATCTTCGCCTCCTACTCCATCACGGAGGCCCGCAAGCCCAAGGTGACGTTCGGCGGCCCGTACGTGATCGTCCGCCAGGACACGATGGTGCGCGCGGACGACACGAGGATCCGCAAGGTGACCGATCTCCGGGGCAAGCGGATCTGCCTGGCCGAGGGCTCGAACTCGTACCGCCGGATCGTGGACCCGCCCCCGGACGGCCGGCTCGACCTGCCTGCCGAGCTGGTGAACGCCAGCAACTACTCCGACTGCGTACGCAAGCTCGCCGCCGATCAGCTCGACGCGGTGAGCACCGAGAACCTGATCCTGGCCGGGTTCGCCGAGCACGATCCCGGCCGGTACCGGCTGCTCAACGAACCGATCAGCGACGAGAAGTGGGGCGTCGGCATCAAGAAGGGCGACATCGAGACCTGCGAGGCCGTCAACCGGGCGATCGCCCAGATGTGGCACGACGGGACGGCCACGCGACTGCTGCGCAAGTGGTTCGGCCGGACCGACCTGCGACTGCCCTCCACCCAGCCACGTGCCGAGGGCTGCCACTGAACGGCGGGCACCCGCCCTGCGGACTACGGAGACCGGCCACTGCGGAGACCGGCGACCGCGGAGACCGGCGACTGCGGAGACCGACCCGCCAGCTGCCGCGACCGCCCCGGGAATTGTGCGGACTGCCCGGTAAACGTGACGACCAGCCCGTCAACTGTGACGACCGGTCGCGTCAACTGTGAGGACCGGCCCGCACTCCCGGCGATCTTCCGGCAGGATGCGGGTATGCCTTTCTGGCCCTCCCCCATTTCGACCAGAGACGTGGCCGGTTCCGGCGTGCGCCCCGGCTGGCCCACGGCCAGGGACGGCCGGGTGTGGTGGACCGAGGACCGTCCCGACGAGGGCGGGCGCACCACGATCGTCCGCCGCGCCGCCGACGGCACCCACCGTGACCTGCTCCCCGCCCCGTGGTGCGCGCGCACCCGGGTCCACGAGTACGGCGGCAGACCGTACGCCGTGACCCCGGCGGGCGAGGTGGTGTTCGCCAACCTGAAGGACCAGCGCCTGTACGTTCTGGGCGAAAACGGCGAACCGAAACCCATCACGGACGAGGATTGCCGCTACGCGGATCTGCTGGTGCACGACGGCCAGGTCTGGTGCGTACGCGAGCGCCACGCCGAGGACGGCAAGGTCACCAGGGCGATCGTGTCGATCCCGCTGGACGGCGGGGAGGCCCGCGAATGGGCCACCGGGTGCGACTTCTACGCTTCTCCCGCCATTTCCCCAGACGGGCGGCATCTGGCCTACGTCTGCTGGAACCACCCACGCATGCCCTGGGACGGCACAGAACTACGCGTCACCCGCCTGTCCGGCGTCTCCGGCGGCCAGGGTTCGTGGACGGTCAGGGGCGGGCCCGCCGAGTCCGTGCTGGCCCCGGCCTGGAAGGACGACTCCCGGCTCTACCTCGTCTCCGACTCCTCCGGCTGGTGGAACCTCTACGAGGTCGGCCTCCAGGGCGACGACGCACGAGCCCTCCATCCAGCCGAGGAGGAGTTCACGGCACCACCCTGGCGCCTGGGCGGGATGCCGTACGCGCCGCTCCCCGACGGCCGTCTCGCGGTCCTGCACGGGCGCGGTGACCTGCGCCTGGGCGTCCTCGACCCCGGCTCGGGCACGCTCACCAACCTCGACGTCCCCCATACCGGCTGGGACGCGGCGCTGGCCACCGAGGGCACGAGCGTGGTCGGCATCGGGTACGCCGCCACCACCCCCCGCTCCGTCGTCACCGTCGACACGACGACAGGCGAACACACTCCCCTCAAACGCGACGTCTCCACCCTGCCCGACCCGGCCTACCTACCCATCCCCCGCCCCGTACGGGTGCCCGGCCCCCAGGCGGACGTCCACGCGTTCCTCTACCCGCCGCACGCCCCCGCCACCGACGGCACACCCCCCTACGTGATCTTCGTGCACGGAGGTCCGACCGCGCACGCCGACACCGCCCTCGACCTGGAGAAGGCGTTCCTGACCTCACGCGGCATCGGCGTGCTCGACGTCAACTACGGCGGCTCAACCGGCTACGGCCGGGCCTACCGGGACCGGCTCAGGGGCCAGTGGGGCCTGGTGGACGTCGAGGACACGGTCGCCGCCGCCAGGTGGCTGGCCGCGGAGGGCCTCGCCGACCCCGGCCGGATCGCGGTGCGCGGGGGCAGCGCGGGCGGCTGGACCGTGATGGCCGCCTGCTGCCGGTCGGACGTGTTCGCCGGAGGGGTGTCGTACTACGGCGTCAGCGCGCTCGGGCCGCTGGTCGCGCACACTCACGACTTCGAGTCACGCTACGTGGAGGCGCTGGTGGGCCCCGAGGACCCCCAGCTGTACGCGACCCGCGAGCCCCTCGCCCTCGTGGACGGCGTGACGTGTCCCATGTTGCTCCTGCAGGGCCTCGATGATCCGGTGGTGCCACCCGGGCAGTCCGCCGCGTTCGCCGACGCGCTGTCCGAACGCGGCGTGCCGTGCACGTACCTCGCCTTCGAGGGCGAGTCCCACGGCTTCCGCCGCACGGAGACACGAGCCGCCGCCCTGGCCGCCGAACTGGCCTTCTACCAGCAACTCTTCAGCTAGGGAGACCCCAGGCCCCGAACAGGCTCGAACAGGCTCGATCCCGGCTCAGCGGGCGAACTCCGTGGCGCGCGACTCCCGGACCACGGTGATGCGGATCTGCCCCGGGTACGTGAGCTCCTCCTCCACCTGCTTGGCCACGTCCCGGGCGATCACCTGGGCCTGGATGTCGTCGATCGCGTCGGGCTTGACCATGACCCGGATCTCCCGCCCGGCCTGCATGGCGAACACCTTCTCCACGCCCTCGTACGACTGCGCGATCTCCTCCAGCCGCTCCAGCCGCTTGACGTACGCCTCCAGGGACTCCCTCCGGGCTCCGGGACGGCTGCCACTGATCGCGTCGGCGGCCTGGGTGAGGACCGCCTCGACGGTGCGGACCTCGACCTCGTTGTGGTGCGCCTCGATGGCGTGCACCACGTCTTCCTCCTCGCCGTACCTGCGGGCGATCTCCGCCCCGATCAGCGCGTGGCTGCCCTCGACCTCGTGCGTGAGCGCCTTGCCGATGTCGTGGAGCAGGGCGCACCGCTTCATCAGCGTCTGGTTCATCTTCAGCTCGGCGGCCATGATCCCGGCGATGTGCGCGGACTCGATGAGGTGCTTGAGCACGTTCTGCCCGTACGAGGTGCGGTAGCGCAGCTGTCCGAGCAGCAGCGTCAGCTCGGGATGCATGTCGGTGATGCCCAGCTCGACGAGGGCGTCCTCGCCGGCCCGCGCGCACAGGTCCTGCACCTCCTGGCGGCTGCGGTCGTGGGCCTCCTCGATGCGCTGCGGATGGATGCGGCCGTCGAGCACCAGCTTCTCCAGCGTCAGCCGCGCCGTCTCCCGCCTGACCGGGTCGAAGCACGACAGCAGCACCGCCTCCGGCGTGTCGTCGATGATGAGGTTCACCCCGGTCGTGGACTCGAACGCGCGGATGTTGCGCCCTTCGCGCCCGATGATCCGGCCCTTCATCTCGTCGCCGGGCAGGTGCAGCACGCTGACGACCGACTCGGCCGTCTGCTCCGCCGCCACCCGCTGCACGGCCAGCGTCACGATCTTCGTGGCCCGCTTCTCGCCCTCCTTGCGGGCCTCCCCCTCGATCTCCCTGATGATCAGCGCGGCCTCGCGCTTGGCCTGGTTCTCGATCTCCTTGACCAGCTCGTTCTTGGCCTGCTCGCCCGTGAGCCCGGCCACCCGTTCCAGGATGACCCGCCGCTCCTCCTCGACCTGGAGCAGCTCCTCGCGGCGGTCGGCCAGCTCGACCTCGGTCTCGGCCAGCTTCCTGTCCCGCTCCGACTGCCGCCTGGCCTCGTCGTCCAGCCGCTGCTCCCGCTCGGCCAGCCGGGCCTCCCGGCGCTCCAGATCGGCCCGCAGCTCCTTGAGCTCGGTCTTGAGGATGCGGCTCTCCTCTTCGACCTCCCGCCGCATCTGCGTGGCGCTCTCGGCGGCCGCCTCGGACCTGCGCAGGATCTCCTCGGCGTCGGTCTCCGCCTTGTGGCGGATCTCCTGGGCCTCCTCACGAGCCTGTTCGAGCTCCTCGTGCACGGCCTGCACCTGCTCGGGGCTCGGCTTGGCAGCCCGGGGCAGGCCGCCCGAGGTGCGCCGTATGACGACGAGGAGCGCCACGATCATCCCGAACGCGAGCACGAGCACCGCCACCATCAGCACCACGACCAGCGGCCCCATGCGTGCCCCGCCCTCCTCGCGTCGTCAAGAACTCATAACGCGGCCACAGAACAGGAGGGGTCACAGGCGCGCCACGGAGAGCCCGGTCGGCGTCATCTTCGGGATCGAGGTCAAGCCAAGGCTGACCGGGCGTCGACTGCCAAAGCCGACACCTCGCCTGCCTCGATCAACCAAGCTCGTTCGTCCGTCGTTCACCGGTATGGCAATCCGCGCTGCGCGGAGTAACTCCTCACTGCCGTCGAGGTTATGCGTCGAACAGGTCACGAGCAAGCAAACGCGTCATCAAGCGTGTCTTACGGCCTCCCCTCCGGGAGGATAATGCACCGTTTGATCCAAAAAGGCCGACGTCGCCCACATAGCCCACCGCAGACATCAAACGAGCCTCAGGCGCTGGCCACCGCCATGAACCACCCATCCAGGCATACGACCACGAACCCACCTCAACCGGGGAAATCCTGACCACAAGCCCTCCCACCCAGGAGCCACCCCAACCAGGAGACCATCCTGATCAGGACCAACACCGGCCAGGAGCAGCGCTGGCCAGAAGCGGTGCTGGCCAGAAGCGGTGCTGGCCAGAAGCGCAGTGCTTACCTGGAAGAGGTGCTGGCTGGGAACAGTGCCGGTTGGAAGGGGTGCCGCCTGTTGGGAGCGGTGCCGCCGGTTGGGAGCGGATCAAGCCAAGAGGCAGTACTGGCTAGGAACAGCCCCGATCAAGAGGCAGACCTAGCCAAGAGGGCAGTCCTGACCAAGAGGGCAGTGCTGGCCGGGGACACCAACTGGGAGAGGCCAGCTGGAAGAACGGCGCTGCCCGGAAGGCATCCCCAGCCCCAACCCCAGACCCAGCCCTAGCCCTAGCCCTGGGGATAGTCCTCTTCCATCTCGATGCCCTCCTGCTCGAGGGCTTCTCGGATGACACGGAAGGCCAGCCCCGAGGGGTAGCCCTTGCGTGCGAGCATGCCCGCCAACCTCCGGGTACGGGTCTGAGGATCCAGGGACCGGGTGGCGGCGAGCTTGCGCTCCACCAGCCGCCGGGCCGTCTCCGCCTCCTGGTCGGGATCCAGCCGCTCCACGGCCTCCTTGACCGTGTCACCGTCCACACCCCGGTGGCGAAGCTCGGCCGCCAGGGCGCGCTTGGCCAGCCCGCGGCCGTGGTGCCGGGAATCGACCCAGGCCGCCGCGAACGCCTCGTCGTTGATCAGTCCCAGCTCGGAGAACCGGCTGAGCACCGCCTCGGCAGCCTCCTCCGGCACGTCCCGCTTGCGCAGGGCCTCAGCGAGCTGGGCACGCGTCTTGGGCGCCATGGTGAGCAGGCGCAGGCAGATCGCCCGGGCCACCGACTCCGGATCGGCCTGAGCCCCCGAACCGGCCGCACTCTCGGCATCGGGCCCGTCGGACGACCACCCCCGCTTCCGACCACCCTTCCGGCCCCTCCCCCCGAACCGTCCGGAGGATTTGCCACCGCCCTGCCCAGAATCCTCACCAAATTCCCCAGAGCCCGCTCCGAACCCCCCAGGACCGTCACCAAACCGCCCTGAGCCCGCACCGAACTCCCCCGGCCCCGTACTGAACTCCCCCGGGCCTGCCCTGAACTCCCCGGTTCCTTCACCGAACTCCTCGGGACCCGCACCGAATTCCCCCGGCGCTGAACCCGCTCCGAACCCCCCAGAGCCCTCACCGAACCCCCCGGGACCCGTGCCGAACTCCTCGGGACCCGTGCCGAACGGCGAAGAGCCTCGGCCGGAACGCCGGGACTTCCCACCGGAACGCCCGGCCCGGTTGCCGGATCCCCCGGATCGGCGCCCCTTTCCCGGCTGTCCCGTTCCTGCGTCACTCTGCTCGCGCCCGAACCAACTGCTCCCAGCCAGCACCTCGGAGTGCCATTCATCCGCGGCCCGTGCCTTGGGCGAGGTCTCCGTACGACCACTCCGGTCGTCCTGGCCCCCCGCCCCGCTCTCATCGCCCGGCCCCTCCCCGGCGTCCGAACGCATCTGACCGACCGCACCAACCCGACCGACCGGATCACCTTGAGCGCCCAGGTTGTCCTTGCTCCTCAGACTGTCCTGAATGCCCAGGCCGTCCTTGCCACCCTGGCGCTCGCCGCCGCCCAGGTCGCCAGGTGAGTCGCCAGAAGGCCGGTGGACCGGGGTGGCACCGGGTGAGTCGCCGGCGGGGTCATGGGGCCTCTCCGGCTCTCCCAAGGGGGAAGGGCCGGTGGGGATGGCGGAGGACACTTCCTCGGAAGGACCCGTGGCGGCAACAAAGGCCGCCTCCTCAGGAGCGTCCGTGGTGGCAGAGGAGGTTGTCTCCTCGGGAAGGTCTGTGGCGGCGGCGGAGGAGGTCTCCTCGGCACGCCGTTGGCGGTCGCGTTGCTCGCGCCACTCGTCCACCGACGGCCAGCCGTCCGTGGCTGAGCGGGCCAGATCGCCTTTCCGGGGAGACGTGTGGTCGGGCCAGGCGCCCCGGTCCGGTGGAGGGGGCGCTTGCGGCCGGTCCGTGCTGCTCATGCGGTGATCGATCAGACGTCACCCGGCTTGGGGGTGGACTTCGAGCCGCGTCCCGAGGGAGCGGCGGCCGGGGCCGGAGCGGCAGCGGCCGCAGCTGCTTCGGCGGGAGCGTCGAGGCGCGGGCCCACGCCCAGCTTGTCCTTGATCTTCTTCTCGATCTCGTTGGCCATGTCGGGGTGAGTCTTCAGGAAGTTGCGGGCGTTTTCCTTGCCCTGGCCGAGCTGGTCGCCCTCGTAGGTGTACCAGGCGCCGGACTTGCGGACGAAGCCGTGCTCCACACCCATGTCGATGAGGCCGCCCTCGCGGGAGATGCCCACCCCGTAAAGGATGTCGAAGTCGGCGACGCGGAAGGGCGGGGCCATCTTGTTCTTGACGACCTTGACCCTGGTGCGGTTGCCGACGGCCTCCGTGCCGTCCTTGAGGGTCTCGATGCGGCGGATGTCCATGCGGACCGAGGCGTAGAACTTCAGCGCCTTACCGCCGGTCGTCGTCTCGGGGCTGCCGAACATGACGCCGATCTTCTCGCGGAGCTGGTTGATGAAGATGGCGGTGGTGCCGGTGCTGCTGAGGGCGCCGGCGATCTTGCGCAGGGCCTGGGACATGAGGCGGGCCTGGAGGCCGACGTGGCTATCGCCCATCTCGCCCTCGATCTCGGCCTTGGGCACCAGGGCCGCCACCGAGTCGATGACGATGATGTCGACGGCGCCGGACCTGATCAGCATGTCGGCGATCTCGAGCGCCTGCTCACCGGTGTCGGGCTGGGAGACCAGCAGGGCGTCGGTGTCGACCCCCAGCTTCTTGGCGTATTCGGGGTCGAGGGCGTGCTCGGCGTCGATGAACGCCGCGATGCCGCCGGCCCGCTGGGCGTTGGCCACCGCGTGCAGGGCGACCGTGGTCTTGCCCGAGGACTCAGGGCCGTAGATCTCCACGATGCGCCCGCGCGGCAGGCCGCCGATGCCGAGGGCCACGTCAAGGGAGATCGACCCCGTGGGGACCACCTCGATGGGAGCTCGGGCGTCATCGCCCAGTCTCATGACGGAGCCCTTGCCGAACTGCCGCTCGATCTGAGCGAGTGCGGTCTCGAGGGCCTTCTCGCGGTCGTTGATAGCCATGGAACTCCCCTGGAGGGTCGTGGTCCGATCAGTCGAGTGAAAGCTACGGCCTGCCACCGACATTTTCTGCCGTAGTCGGGGAAGACGTGGCCCGGCGTTGTCCATCGTAGCCGAACGGCTGTTCGATCACAGCAGGAACACGCCCGAACACCCGTCTCCCGTCAATCACCCGTCTTGGAGGCTCCGAGCAGGCGCAGAACAGGTGGAGGCGTAGGGCAAGCGGGCGTAAGGCAAGCGGGCGTAGGGCAGGGCAATAGGTCGGGGGAACACGCGCGTACCCGTTCGGGTCCGCCATCGGCTCGTCGGCGTCGCGCCCGGAGTGCAACCAAGGGATCAGGGCCAGGCAATGCCAGGCGGTCTGCCCAAGCCTGGGCCTCGCGGCCGAGGCGGTGCATGGCCATCAGCGGCAGGTGCTCTCTGCCGCGAAGTTGACGGCGCCCTTGATGAGCCCGCCTCCTCGTCGGCGGGACCCTGGATGTGCCGCTCCGCGAACGCCTTCTCCGCCTCCTCCAGCGGGGCGAGCCCGTTGCGCTCGCGTTGCCTCCCACTGGTGTTCCTCGACGGCCGGGGAGGTGACCGCTGGGATCCGGTTTCAGGTGCCGGGGCTGCCGGGGCTCCCGAGTGGATCGAGCACGAATTCGGGTTCCGCGTCTGCGGTCTGCCCACGCACGAGTTCTTCGACCCGTACGCGCACACGTTCGACTTCGAGCGCGTGCGCATCCTCGTGGAGCCGCCCGCGCGATGATGCCCGCCGACGTGTTGTCATGCGCCGTGAGCTGGGGAGACTCACTGCACAGGGCGACGGTTGGAGGCGGCACGTGGCGAGCGGCTACACCGGGGAACGGCGCGTCCATCTCGAGGCGCTCGCCGAGTTGCTGCCCGCCCACGGCCTGGTCAGCCGGATGGTGGGAGGCGAGGATCCGGTGTTGTGGGTGTGGCACCCGCGTACCGGTAACCAGACGATCGTCTTCGCCACCCCCTCGAACCGCGGATGGCAGTTCCTGTGGTCGCCGGGCGGGCAGGGCTCGGCCGACGACCTGCAGCGCACAGGCGCGGCCCTCCGCCAGACGCTCGCCCCGGCCGAGCCGGAGGGCTGACGCGCCGGCGGACGAGGAGTCAGCGCAGCTTGGACGGGACGTCCTCCACCTGGCAGACCGCGCGCCACACCGTCTTGACGCTCTCCCCGTCGGCCAGCGCCTGCACGACGGTGCGACCCCCGAGAGGGGCTATCACGTAGTCGCGGGCCCACGACTCGGCGTACGTCTCACCGAAGTGAGCGTTCATCCGTCTCCAGAACTCGGTCAGGCGCATGACTCAAGTATGGAATCGCACCGGGAGTGGGTAGGACACCCGCATGCCAAAGACCCCCAAGTCTTCACCCCCGAAGACAGCCAAGACGAAGGCCAACAGGGCCAAGCGCCGCCGCTTGTTACTGGCGATGCGGCTTACCGTGCAGAAGGAGAAGGCCGAGCGCGCCGAACGGCACGCGAACATCAGGCAGGCACCACGTGCGGGCAAGCCGCGTACGCGGAGGGCGTCGCGACGCTAGTTCACATCACCCGCGCGCCGTACATCTCACCGAGATGGTCGGCGAGCAGCTCCAGCCGGGCGCCGTCGGGGTCCTTGAAGTAAATGGAGGCGCCGCTCTCTATCTGGTGCGGCACGCCGGCCATCTCCAGCTTCCCGCGCAACCGCTCCCACGTCGCGGGATCGACGGAGATCGCGACGTGGTGCAGCCCGCCGAGCACTTCCTGGTACGGCTCCAGGTCGAGCCCCGGGAAGTCGAAGAACGCCAGCAGGTTGCCGTTGCCGATGTCGAAGAAGAAGTGGTTCGAGCCCTTGTAGTCGCGGTTCTCGATGATCTCCGTCAGCGGGAACTCCAGGAGTTCCTGGTAGAACTTGATGGTCCGTTCCACGTCGGACGACAGCAGGGCCATGTGGTGCAGGCCGCGCGCGCTGCTGGAGGGCCGGTGCGGTAACACGTAGCGCTGTCGCAGGTCAGAACGGCGGGCTTCGATGGCCGCGTAATCGATGGTCACGGTCGCTGTATGTCCGCCAGGGCCGCCCCTCAATCACCTGCCACCGGGCCAAATGCGTTTTCTGTCGGTGGCGCGAGGCAGTATGTGCTGGTGAGCTCGCTAGACCAGTTCAGCCAGATGACCAGGCAATGGTTCGATGGAGCCTTCCAATCTCCCACGGCCGCCCAGGAGGGGGCGTGGGAGTCGATCTCGCGTGGCGACAACACCCTGGTCGTCGCGCCCACCGGGTCGGGCAAGACGCTGGCGGCCTTCCTGTGGTCCCTCGACCGGCTCGCCGCCTCCGGCGAGGAGCGCACGGGGACGAGGGTCCTGTACGTGTCGCCGCTCAAGGCCCTGGCCGTGGACGTCGAGCGCAACCTTCGCGCGCCGCTGGCGGGGATGAAGCAGACGGCGCGGCGGCTCGGGCTGCCGGTGCCGGAGATCTCGGTGGCGATCCGCTCGGGCGACACCCCGGCCGAGGACCGCAGGCGGTTCGCGGCCCGGCCGTCCGACATCCTGATCACCACGCCGGAGTCGCTGTTCCTGCTGCTCACGAGCCAGGCGCGGGAGGCGCTGCGGGGCGTGGAGACGGTGATCGTGGATGAGGTGCACGCGGTCGCGGGCACCAAGCGCGGCGCCCACCTGGCCCTCAGCCTGGAGCGGCTCGATGCGCTGCTCGACCGGCCGGCGCAGCGGGTGGGTCTGTCGGCGACCGTGCGGCCGGTGAGCGAGGTGGCGGTGTTCCTGGGCGGGGCGCGGCCGGCCACCGTCGTGCAGCCGCCGTCGGACAAGCGGATCGAGGTCGAGGTCGTCGTCCCCGTCGAGGACATGACGGAGACGGAGGGCCGGCCGCAGGCCGGCGGTGACGAGTTCGCCCCCGAGCCCGCCAACCGGTCGATCTGGCCGCACGTCGAGGAGCGGCTGTTCGACCTGATCGAGGCGCACAGCTCCACCATCGTGTTCGCGAACTCGCGGCGGCTGGCCGAGCGGCTGTGCACCCGTCTCAACGAGCTCGCCTACGGCCGCGACCAGGGCCTGGAGGCCGTAGACCTGTCGATCTGGGAGACGGGCCCGCCGTTGGAGGACTCGAAGGGCGCGGAGGACGCGGAGGACTCGAAGGGCGGGCCTCTGCGGGAGGACGCAGGGCCCGGGTCGCTCCCGGACGACGCAGGGGGTTGGCCGCCGCGAGACGGCGCCGCGAGCGGGTCGGCGCGGCCGGGAGGGAACCCTGGGCCGCCCAGGTGGGCACCGGCCAAGCGGATGCCGGCCGAGATGATGGCGCAGGCCGGGGCGAGCAAGGGCGTCGTGACGGAGATCGTACGCGCCCACCACGGCTCGGTCTCCAAGGAGGAGCGGGCGCAGATCGAGGAGGCCCTCAAGTCGGGCCGCCTGCCGGCCGTGGTCGCCACCTCCAGCCTGGAGCTGGGCATCGACATGGGCGCGGTCGACCTGGTCGCGTGCGTCGAGGCGCCGCCGAGCGTGGCCAGCGGGCTGCAGCGCATCGGCCGGGCGGGCCACCAGGTGGGGGCGGTGTCCAGGGGCGTCATCTTCCCCAAATACCGGGGTGACCTGGTGCAGACGACCGTGGTGGCCGAGCGGATGAAGAGCGGCCTGATCGAGGAGCTGCGCTATCCGCGCAACCCGCTCGACGTGCTGGCCCAGCAGATCGTGGCGATGACCGCGCTCGACGAGTGGACGGTCGACGAGCTGGAGACCGTGGTGAAGCGGGCCGCCCCCTACGCCACGCTGCCGAGGAGCGCGCTGGAGGCCACGCTCGACATGCTGGCCGGCCGCTACCCGAGCGAGGAGTTCGCCGAGCTGCGGCCGCGCATCGTGTGGGACCGCGTCACGGGCGTCCTCCAGGGCCGGCCCGGCGCGCAGCGGCTGGCGGTGACCAACGGCGGCACGATCCCCGACCGGGGCCTGTTCGGCGTGTTCCTGGTGGGCGAGCGAGCCTCCAGGGTGGGCGAGCTGGACGAGGAGATGGTCTACGAGTCGCGCGTGGGCGACGTGTTCGTGCTGGGCGCGACCTCCTGGCGGATCGAGGACATCACCGCCGACCGGGTGCTGGTGTCCCCGGCGCCGGGGCAGCCGGGCAAGCTGCCGTTCTGGCACGGCGACGCGCCGGGGCGGCCGGCCGAGCTGGGCCGGGCGATCGGGCAGTTCCTGCGCGAGCAGGCCAAGCAGGACTCGACGGAGCGGATGCGGGCGGCGGGGCTGGACGAGTTCGCCGCGGGCAACCTGCTGGCCTATCTCAAGGAGCAGCGCGAGGCCACCGGTTACGTCCCCGACGACCGCACGCTGCTGGTCGAGCGCTTCCACGACGAGCTGGGCGACTGGCGGGTGGTGATCCACTCCCCCTACGGCGCGCGGGTGCACGCCCCGTGGGCGCTGGCGATCAACCGGCGGCTGCGCGAGCGCTACGGCATCGACGTGCAGGCCGTCCATTCCGACGACGGCATCGTGCTGCGCATCCCCGACACGCTGGCCGAGCCGCCCACCGACGTGGCGGCCTTCGACGCCGAGGAGATCGAGCAGATCGTCACGGAGGAGCTGGGCGGGTCGGCCATGTTCGCCTCCCGGTTCAGGGAGTGCGCGGGCCGGGCTCTGCTGCTGCCGCGCCGCACGCCGGGCCGGCGCAGCCCGCTGTGGCAGCAGCGGCAGCGGGCCGCCCACCTGCTGGGCGTGGCCTCGCAGTACGCCTCGTTCCCGATCGTGCTGGAGACGATGCGCGAGTGCCTGCAGGACGTCTTCGACGTCCCGGGGCTGGTGCAGCTCATGCGCGACCTCGCCGCGCGCAGGGTGCGGCTGGTGGAGGTGGAGACGTCGCAGGCCTCGCCGTTCGCGGCCTCGCTGCTGTTCCACTACGTGGGCGCCTTCATGTACGAGGGCGACGCCCCGCTGGCCGAGCGCCGGGCGCAGGCCCTGGCGCTGGACACCACGCTGCTGGCCGAGCTGCTGGGCCAGGCCGACCTGCGCGAGCTGCTCGACCCCGACGTGATCTCCGACAGCGAGCGCGAGCTGGCCCGGCTCGACCGCCCGCTGCGTGACCTGGAGGACCTCGCCGACCTGCTGCGCTCGCACGGGCCGCTGCTGGCGCCCGACGTGAGCGTGCGCGGCGGCGACCCCGGCTGGCTGGCGGAGCTGGAGCGGGCCCGGCGAGCGATCCGGATCCGCATCGCGGGCGAGGAGCAGTGGGCGGCCATCGAGGACGCGGCGCGCATACGTGACGCGCTGGGCGCGCCGCTGCCGGTGGGGGTGCCGCACGCGTTCCTGGAGCCGGTGGCGGATCCGCTGGCCGACCTGGTGGCGCGGCACGCCCGTACGCGGGGGCCGTTCCACGCCGGCACGGCGGCCGCGAGGTTCGGGCTCGGCGTGGCCGTGGTGACCGACGCGCTGCGCCGGCTGGCGGCGACCGGCAGGGTGGTCAACGGCGAGTTCCGGCCCGGCGGGCGAGGCGAGGAGTGGTGCGACGCCGGCGTGCTGCGGATGCTCCGCCGCAGGTCGCTGGCCAGGTTGCGCAAGGAGGTCGAGCCGGTCGCGCCGGAGACGCTGGCGCTGTTCCTGCCCGCCTGGCACGGCATCACCCAGGGCGACCCCGGCACGCGGGGGCCCGTCGGGGCGGCCCGGGCGATGGACGCGCTGGTCCGCTCGCTCGAGCAGCTCCAGGGGGCCGCCGTGCCCGCATCGGCGCTGGAGACGCTGGTGCTGCCCTCGCGGGTGCCCGGCTACCACCCCTCGCTGCTCGACGAGCTGGCCTCGTCGGGTGACGTGATGTGGGTGGGGCAGGGGTCGCTGCCCGGCGGCGACGGGTGGGTGTCGCTCTACTTCGCCGACACCGCGCCGCTGCTGATGCCCGTGCCCGCCGAGATCACGATGACGCCGGTGCACGATCGCGTGCTGGAGCTGCTCGGCGGGGGCGGGGCGCTGTTCTTCCGGGGGATCTCCGATCAGCTCGGGTCGCTGGACGACGCCTCGCTGGTGTCCGCGCTGTGGGATCTGGTGTGGGCGGGGCGGGTGTCCGGTGACACCCTCGCGCCGCTGCGGGCGACGCTCGGCACCGGGCGGCCCGCCCACCGGCCGGCCACGACGCGGCGGCGCCGGGCCGTGCTGCCGAGCCGGAGCGGCCCGCCCACCGTGGCGGGCCGGTGGTGGTTGCTGCCCTCGCCGGCCGCCGACGCGACGCAGCGGGCCAACGCGCAGGCCGAGGTCCTGCTGGAGCGGCACGGGGTGGTGACGCGGGGCGCGGTGACGTCGGAACGGCTGCCGGGGGGATTTACGCCGATTTATCAGGTCCTGCGGGCCTACGAGGAGGGCGGACGGTGCCGCCGGGGCTACTTCGTCGAGGGGCTCGGGGGCGCGCAGTTCGCGCTGCCGGGGGCGGTGGACCGGATGCGGGCCATGGCGCCGGGCATCGCACCGACCTCCCAGCCCGCCCCCGGGACATCCCAGGCGGGTGGCGGGCGGCGGGCCGTGGTGCTGGCCGCGGCCGACCCGGCCAGCCCGTACGGCGCCGCCCTGCCCTGGCCGCAGCGCCCCGACGACGTCGGGCACAAGCCGGGCCGGAAGGCCGGGTCGCTGGTGGTGCTCGTGGACGGGCATCTGGTGCTGTACGTGGAACGGGGCGGCAAGACGCTGCTGTCGTTCTCCGACGACGAGCGATTGCAGCCGGCGGTGGACGCGCTGGCACTGGCCGTACGCGACGGGGCGCTGGGAAAGCTGACGGTGGAGCGGGCCGACGGCGCCTCCATCGTGGACTCCCCGCTGGCCGCGGCTCTGGAGGCGGCCGGCTTCCATCCGACGCCACGCGGGCTGCGGCTGCGGGCCTGAGCGGCGCAGGGGCGGCGCCCAGCGGGGTGGGCGCCGCCCGGTGCCGCGGTTGCGCAGGCTGAGGCAGCTGCCGCCGAGGCTGCGGACCGGCGCGTATTCGCCTTGAAGGCGTGACATCTCGGACCTGAGCATGCCGATGCCTGATTGCTCTTCCAAAAATTTGAATGACCGTTTAAAGTTCTGCATGTGCAGCCAGAAAGTCGCACGTTCATTGAAGAGGCCCGCCGGGCGCAGATCATCGCGTGTGCCATCGAGGTGTTCGCCGAGCACGGCTACGCCCACGCCACCATGGCCAGGATCGCCAAGCAGGCGAAGATCAGCACCGGCGTGATCTCGTACCACTTCGGTGGGAAGGACCAGCTCATCCAGGCCGTCGTCGCGGAGGTGGCCAAGCTGGCCACCGATCTGATGGTCCCGCGCATCCTGGCGCAGACCTCCGCGACGGAGGCGCTGCGCGCGTACATCGAGGGCAACCTCGAGTTCATGCGGCTGCACCGCAAGCCCCTCCTGGCGCTGGTGGAGATCGTCACGCACGCCCAGGGCGACGAAAGCGGCCCGGGGCCGTACGCCGAGCAGGCCGACGTGGCCGTCACCGACCTGGAGAAGGTCCTGGACTGGGGCCGGCAGACCGGCGAGTTCCGCGACTTCCACCAGCGGACCATGGCCATCGCCATCCG
This sequence comes from Nonomuraea sp. KM90, assembly GCF_052246675.1. NCBI lineage: Bacteria > Bacillati > Actinomycetota > Actinomycetes > Streptosporangiales > Streptosporangiaceae > Nonomuraea > Nonomuraea sp. KM90. The sequence goes on from NZ_JBQQCB010000006.1 coordinate 69,402, forward strand.
GGGAGCCATCGACGCCGTGCCGGGGCGTCTCCTTCACGACCCCGACTTCGACCTCGACCTGCTCACCCGCGAGCTGGTCACCACCTTCACCATCGCGACCAGGAGACAACCATGACAGCGGCCTTGGAGATCAAGGGCTTAGTCAAGACCTTCGGCGACAAAACCGCCGTGGACCACGTCGATCTGACCGTCCCCCAGGGCTCCTTCTACGGCCTGGTCGGGCAGAACGGCGCGGGCAAGACGACCACGCTGTCCATGGCGGTCGGGCTGCTGCGGCCCGACTCGGGGGCGGCGTGGATCTTCGGCTCGGACGTCTGGTCCGACCCGGGGAAGGCCAAGCAGCTCGTCGGCGTGCTGCCGGACGGCCTGGCGATGCCCGAGCGGCTCACCGGGCGTGAGGTGCTCACCTATCTCGGCCTGCTGCGCGGGCTGAGCAAGGAGGTGGTGGCCGAGCGGGCCGCGGAGCTGCTGTCGGTGCTGGAGCTGGACAGCGCGGAGAAGACGCTCGTCATCGAGTACTCCACGGGCATGCGCAAGAAGATCGCTCTGGCCACGGCGCTGCTGCACGCGCCCAAGCTGCTGGTGCTGGACGAGCCGTTCGAGGCGGTGGACCCGGTCTCGGCGGCGACGATCAAGACGATCCTGCGCGGCTTCGTGGCGGGCGGCGGCTCGATCGTGCTGTCCAGCCACGTGATGGCGCTGGTGGAGCAGCTCTGCGACCACGTGGGCGTGATCGACAAGGGCCGGGTGGCGGCGGCCGGCACGCTGGACGAGGTACGCGGCACGGCCACGCTCGAGGACAGGTTCGTGGAACTGGTCGGCTCCGGCACCACCGCGACCAAGGGGCTGTCATGGCTGTAGCCGTCACCATGGCCCGGATGAAGCTCGCGATCCTGCGCCATTCGCTGAAGGGCGACAAGGGCACCATGATGGCCTCGGGCGGCACGCTCGGCCTGGTGCTCGCGGCGGGCACGATCTACCTGGCCTTCCTGGAGGGCGACTGGCTGGCCGCCGGGCTCGCGGTGTGGATGCTGGGCTGGATCATCGGCCCCGTCTTCTCCGGCGGCGGTGACGAGACGCTGCGCCCGGAGTTCTTCTCCCTGATGGGGCTGCCCCCGTGGCGGCTGGCGGCCGGGCTGCTGGTGTCGGCGTTCGTGGGCGTGGCCCCGGTGATCGGCCTGATCGCGCTGGCCGGTCTGGTCGTCGCGGCCACCTCACCGGTGAACGCGCTCGTGGCGGTGCCGGCGATGGTGTTGCAGCTGGCGGTGTTCGTGCTGCTGTCGAAGGTGGCGGTGGCGCTGCTGGGCATCGCGCTGCGCTCGCGGGCAGGGGCGATCGGCGCGGGCCTGCTCAACGGTGTGGTGCTGGCCTTCCTGGGCCAGGCGTGGGTGTTCGCGGTGGCGTTCGGGCAGGGCGCGCAGATCCCGGAGTTCGTCCGCTACCTGCCGTCCGGCTGGGGGCTGCTCGCCGTCCAGGGCGACTACCTGGCGCTGGCCGCGATGGTCGTGCTCATCGCGCTGCTGCTGGCGGCGTGGGCGGGGCTGCTGACCCGCCGGGCGGGCGCGAACCGGCCCTCGACCCGCGGCCGGCGGCCGATGCGGGCCCGCAACGGCCGGGAGGCGGTGGTGGCCAAGGAGCTGCGCACCTGGTCGCGGGACCTGGTGCGCAACCACCAGCTCACGTTCGCCCTCGCCTACGGGGTGTTCTTCGCGGGCGCGCCGCTCGTGCTGGGCTCGACGGACATGCTGCCGTGGGCGGCTCCGATCTTCATCATCATGGCGGCCGCGATGACCTCCAACCTGTACGGCACCGACGGCACCTCCCTCTGGCTCGCCCTGATGACGCCGGGCTCGTCCGACGTGCGGGGCAGGCAGCTGGCCTGGCTGGTGACGGTGGGCCCGGTGGCGGTGCTGGTGGCGGTGGCGTTCACGCTGATCACCGGTGGCCCGTGGGCGGTGATCCTGACGGCCACGGCCGCGCTGCTCGGCGGCGGTGCGGGGCTGGTGCCGCTCATCTCGGTGTACGCGCTGGTGCCCAGCACCGACCCGCAGAAACGGGCCGGCAACCCGCTGCGCACGAGCGAGGAGGACGGCGCCCTGACCGGGCTGGCGTACCTGATGATGGTGCTGGTGGTCCTGACCGGCGCGCCGGCCATCGCCGTCGCGGCGCTGTACGGCTGGTGGGGCGTCGCGGCCGGGCTGGCCACCGGCGCGCTGTGCTACTGGGGCCTGGGCCTGCTGGCGGATCGGCGGCTGGCGGCCCAGGGGCCGGAGCTGCTGCACCTCATGCGTACGGGACGCAGGCCGGAGAGCGCCAAGCCGTCCACGTTCAAGATGCCCGACATGCCGACGTCGCATCGGGCGATCGTGATGATCTGCTGGTCGCTGGGCGCGATCCCGCTGATCCCGCAGGGCGTCGTGGCGGCGATCATGGTCTCCAACGGGCAGCTGCGGCACTCCTGGTTCCTGGCCACGCACATGGAGCCGGGGTTGCGCTGGCCGGTGGCGATCGGTTTCATCCTGATCGGCCTGACCATGTACGGCACGGGCCTGTGGCTCCCGTACCGGGCGAAGAAGAAGGCGGCGGCCGGGTAAGAATCAGCGCATGCGGCTACTGGAGCGGTTACGCGCGGACCTCGGCACCGGCAAGAACCTCGAGATCTACGTGACGGCGCTGATCGCGCTGGTGGTCGGCGTGCTCGGCGTCTTCGACAAGGTCGACGCCAAGGTCGTGGGCGCCGCGACGCTGGCCACGCTCGCCCTCGTGGCGGTCAACGCCCTCGGGCCCCGGCACCAGGTGGCCGAGCTCGAGGAGCGGGTGGTCGAGCTGAGCCGCCTGGTGGAGACGAAGCTGGCCGGCGACGGCTTTCTGAGCGACGAGCGTGCGGATCTCAGGGAGCGGATCGCGCGGGCGGACGACATCCGCTTCACCGGGGTGACGCTCGGCCGCACGATCCGCGCCTACGTTGACGATCTACGCAAAAGCCTGGAGCGGGGTGCTTCGGTCAAGGTGCTGGTGATCGATCCCGCGGGCACGGCTCCGGCCGAGGCGGCGCGGATATGCCTGATCCCCGACCAGTCGGAGGTCTTCGAGCACCGGGTCAGGTCCACGCTCTACATGCTGCGCGACCTGCACACCGAGGAGCGCCTCGAAGTGCGGCTGCTACCGTTCCTGCCCGGGTTCGGCATGCTCATGCTGGATCCGGCGGACGACGACGGCGTGATCCAGATCGAGATGGGCACCCACCACTCGCCGACCCGCAATCCGGGCTTCACGCTCGACGGCCGCCGCGATCGCGACTGGTGCCGGCACTTCATCGGGGAGTTCGACGGTCTCTGGGAGGCGGCCAGGGAGGTGACGGACGCCGACTGGTACCCGACGCAGCGCGGCTGACCTCCTGTATACGATTAGCCCGATATGACTGATCTCACGCTGGGCGCGGCCCACCGGACCTTGCGGGACGAGGTCACCAACGAGCTGCGCCGCCGCATACTGACCGGCGAGCTCGCCCAGGGTGAGCGGCTGGTCGAGGACCGGCTGGCCGCCGCGCTCGGCGTCTCGCGCAACCCCGTGCGCGAGTCCATCCGGGTGCTGGCCGCCGAGGGGTTCATCCAGGTCGTCCCCCGGCTCGGCGCCACGGTCGCCCGCCTGTCGGCCGAGGAGGGCGAGGAGCTGTTCGACGTGCGGATGGCCGTCGAGGGCCTGGCGGCCCGACTGGCGGCCCGCAAGCGCACCCCCGCCTCGGCCGAGCGCCTGCGCCGGGTCCTGGAGCAGGCCAAGGAGGCGGTCGAGAGCGGGCGGCTGGAGGAGGTGGCCGACCTCAACACCGCGTTCCACCTGGCCGTGGGCGAGGCAGCGGGCAACTCCTACCTCGCCCTGATGATGAAACCGATGCTCCAGCGGGCGCAGTGGATCTTCAGCCAGACCGCGGCCGCGCGCGGGCCGCACTCATGGCAGGAGCACCTGAGCCTGTGCGAGGCCATCGAGGCCGGTGACGAGGACGAAGCGCAGGCCAGGGCCATCGCGCACGTGGCCGCGGCGAGGCGGTCGTTCCTGGCCTCGGCCCGCCGGGAGCCAAACCCCCCAAACAATTAGGAAACACTCAGATAACGACATAGGGTCATGAAACATCCCTGAAATGTCAGATCTTGTATACAGTCTCCTAAACGTTTTCATCGGAGGCACCATGCGACCGTCCCCCAAGGTCGTCGCGGCGCTCGTCACCCTCCCCCTCGCCCTGGCGGCTTGTGGTGGCGGCGGCGGAACGAGCACCACACCCGCGGCACCCAGTTCCATAGCCAGCGCCTCGGCCGACCACCGGCCGGTCAAGGCCGGCGGCACGCTCAACATCGCGCTCCCCGCCGACCCAGACGCCCTGGACCCGAGCATCTCGACCACGCTGGTCGGTCGCGAGGTGTTCGCGAACATGTGCGAGAAGCTCTACGACATCGACGCCTCCTCCACCCTGATCCCGCAGCTCGCCGCGGCCATGCCGGAGCTCTCGGGCGACGGCAGGGAAGTGACGATCAAGCTGCGCGAAGGCGTCAAGTTCAACGACGGCACCGCCCTCGACGCCGAGGCGGTCAAGAAGTCGCTCGACCGGCATCGCACCTGGGAGAAGTCCGCCCGCCAGGCCGACCTGGCGGCGGTGTCCAAGGTCGAGGTCGTCGACGCCACGACGGTGAAGCTGACGCTGACGCAGGCGTTCACGCCGCTGACCGCGCAGCTCGCGGACCGCGCCGGCATGATCATGTCGCCGAAGGCGCTGGACGCCGGGAGCGACAACTTCGGCGCCAGCCCCGTCTGCGTCGGGCCGTTCAAGTTCGCCAGCCGTACGTCCGGCAGCCAGATCGTGCTGGACAAGGCGCCGGACTACTACGACGCGGCCAAGGTCAAGCTGGACAAGCTCGTATACAAAATCATCGTCGACCCCAACGTGCGGGCCGCGAACCTGAAGTCCGGCGACGTGCAGGTGGGCGACCAGCTCGCGACCAACACCGTCAAGGGCGTGCAGTCCGACCCGAACCTGACCGTGGTGTCGGGCGGTGGCCTGGGCTACTACGGCTTCCAGATCAACATCGGCAACGCCAGCGGCTCCACCGAGAAGCCGGGCGCCGTGGACACGGCGCTGGCCAAGAGCCCGCAGCTGCGCGAGGCGTTCGAGCTGGCGCTCGACCGCGACGCGATCAACAAGACCGTATACAACGGACTGCACGAGGTCGACTGCTTCCCGGTGCCGCTGGACAGCCCGTACCGGTCGAAGGACCTGACCTGCCCCAAGCGTGACCTGGCCAAGGCCAAGCAGCTGGTGCAGGCCTCCGGTGTCCCGACGCCGATCCCGGTCTCGATGGCCACCCCGAACGACGCCGTCAACCAGCGCCTGGCGCAGGTCATCCAGTCGATGGCCAAGGAGGCGGGCTTCAACGTGAGCGTGCAGACCGCCGAGTTCGTCAGCGTCCTGGAGCAGGGCAAGGCGGGCAAGTTCGACGTGCTGCTGAGCGGCTGGTCGGGCCGCGTGGACCCGGACGGCAACCTCACGAACCTGGTCACCACCCAGGGCAGCAACAACTACGCCGGCATGTCCGACCCGGGCATCGACGACCCGATCAAGCAGGCCGCCGCCGAGACGGACCCGGCCAAGCGCGCCGAGCTCTACGGCGCCGCGATGAAGAAGGCCGCCGAGCTCCGGGGCGTCGTGTACCTGTACCACAACAAGTACTACCTGGGCATGCACAAGACCGTCGCCGGCGTCCAGTACTTCAAGGACGGCCTGCCACGCTTCATCACCGCCGGGTTCGCCGCCTGATGGTCTGGTTCATCCTCCGGCGCTGCGGGTCGGCCGTCATCGTGCTGTTCCTCTCCAGCGTGCTGATCTTCCTGGGAATCCGGGCGCTGCCCGGAGACCCGGCCTCGGTCATGGCGGGCCAGGAGGCCTCGCCCGCCGCGATCGAGGCCATCAGGCACGAGTTCGGCCTGGACAAGCCGCTGCCCGCGCAGTATCTCGACTACGTCGGCCAGACCCTCACCGGAAACTTCGGCCGCTCGACCCAGGACCAGCTCCCCGTGGCTGACATCCTGGCCGAGCGGCTGCCGGTGACGCTGGAGCTGTCGGCGCTCGCCATGCTGGTCGCCATCGTCGTCGGCGTGGGCGCCGGCATCGTGGCGGCCGTCCGGCGGGGCAGGTTCGCCGACTACGTGGCCACCGGGTTCGGCCTGGCCGGGCTGTCGGTGCCGCACTTCTGGCTGGGCCTGCTCGGCATCCTGCTCTTCGCGGTGACCTGGCGGGTCCTGCCCGCCTCCGGGTACGTCCCCTTCACCGAGGACCCCGCCCAGAACCTGCAGCGCATGCTCCTGCCCGCGCTCGTGCTCGGCACCGGCTTCGCCGCGATCCTGATGCGGCAGACCCGCTCGGCCATGCTGGGCGCGCTGTCGGCCGACTACGTCAGGACCGCCAGGTCCAAGGGCCTGTCCGAGGCCAAGGTCGTGGGCGCGCACGCGCTGCGCAACAGCCTGACGACCGTGGTGACCGTGCTCGGCCTGCAGCTCGGCGCGCTGATCAGCGGCGCCGTGGTGACCGAGCAGATCTTCGTGATCCCCGGCTTCGGCAAGCTCACCGTGGACGCGGTCTTGACCAGGAACTACCCCGTCATCCAGGCGGTCGTGCTGGTCACCGTCATCGGTTACGTGGTGGTCAACCTGCTGGTGGACATCGCCTACGCCTTCCTCAACCCGAGGATCCGCCTGTCAGGAGCCCGCCATGACTGAGGTGATGCGACGGACCAGGCTGTGGCGGCGCTTCCGCCGGCGGCCGATGCCGGTGGCCGGGCTGGTGCTGGTGGTCGCGTTCGTGCTGCTGGCGCTGCTCGGGCCGCTGGTGACCGGCGACCCGGCGGCGCAGGACTACATGGCCACCCTCGCTCCCCCGTCGGGCGCCCACCCCATGGGCACCGACGACCTGGGCAGGGACGCCTTCGCCAGGATCGCGCACGGCGCCCAGGTCTCGCTGCAGGCGGGCGTGCTGTCCACGCTGCTGGCGATGGTCGTCGGCATCCCGATCGGGCTGGTCGCCGGGTTCTACCGGCGCTGGCTGGACCCGATCGTGATGCGGCTGGTGGACGTGACGCTGGCCTTCCCGTTCCTGGTGTTCGCGGTCGGCCTGGCGGCGATCATCGGGCCCTCGCTGAAGGGCGTGGTGCTGGCGCTGGGCTTCTCCCAGCTCCCCGCCATCATCCGGATCACGCGCGGCGAGGTGCTGGCGGTCCGGGAGATGGACTACGTGGCCGCGGCCATCGCCGACGGCGCGGGCGACGGGCACATCATCTTCCGGTACGTGCTGCCGAACTGCGCCAGCCCGCTCATCGTGCAGGCCACGGTGGCGATCCCGGCGGCGATCATCGGCGAGTCCACGCTGTCCTTCCTCGGCCTGGGCGTGCAGCCGCCGACGCCGTCGTGGGGCGTGATGCTGACGACCGCGCAGCAGTACCTGGGTGACGCGCCCTGGCTGGCCATCTGGCCCGGGCTGATGATCGCCCTGGCCACGCTGGGCTTCAACCTGCTCGGCGACGGCCTGCGTGACGTACTGGACCCGAGGAGCGCGCGATGAGCCTGCTGGAGATCTCCGACCTGAGCGTCGGCTTCGCCACCGAGGACGGCCTCGTCCAGGCGGTCAGGGACATCTCGCTCACCCTGGACGAGGGCGAGATCCTCGCGCTGTGCGGGGAGTCCGGCTGCGGCAAGTCGGTCACCGCGATGTCGGTGCCCAGGCTGCTGCCGCCCGACACGACGCGGCTGTCCGGCTCGATCCAGTTGGAGGGCCGCGAGCTCACCACGCTGCCCGAGCCGGAGATGCGGCGCGTGCGCGGCAAGACGGTCTCGGTCGTCTTCCAGGAGCCGATGACCTCGCTGAACCCGTCGTTCACCGTCGGGTACCAGATCGCCGAGGTGCTGCGCCGGCACGAGGGCCTGTCCCGGCAGGCCGCCGCCAGGCGGGCGCTCGAGCTGCTGGAGCTGGTCGGCATCCCGGCGCCGGTCCGCAGGATGAAGGAGTACCCGCACCAGCTCTCGGGCGGCATGCGGCAGCGCGTGATGATCGCCATCGCGGTGGCCTGCTCACCCCGGGTGCTGATCGCCGACGAGCCCACCACGGCTCTCGACGTGACGATCCAGGCGGGCGTGCTGGACGTGTTCCGCGACCTGCGGGACCGGCTGGGCACCGCGATCATCCTGATCACGCACGACCTGGGCGTGGTGGCCGACATCGCCGACCGGGCCGTGGTCATGTACGCCGGCCGCGCCGTCGAGCAGGCCCCGGTGACGGAGCTGTTCGCCAACCCGCGCCACCCGTACACGCTGGGCCTGATGAAGGCCCTGCCCTCCGCCGCCGTGAACGGCCGCCTGGCGGAGATCCCCGGCATGGTGCCCTCGCCGATGTCGGACCCCGACGAGTGCGCCTTCCAGGACCGCTGCCCGCGCGCCCAGGCGGACTGCCGGCTGTCCAGGCCCCCGCTCGCCCGCCAGGCCGAAGGCCATCTGGCGGCCTGTTTCCACCCGGGAGGTGGGAAGTGATCCTGCGGATCGACAACCTGGTCAAGCACTACGGACCCGTACGCGCCGTGGACGGCCTCTCGCTGGAGATCGGCCAGGGCGAGGTGCTCGGCCTGGTCGGCGAGTCGGGCAGCGGCAAGTCCACGGTCGGCAAGTGCGTGCTGCGCCTGACCGAGCCCACCTCGGGCTCGATCGAGCTGAACGGCCGGGACATCACCCACCTGTCGCGCCGGGCCATGCGCCCGCTGCGCCGGGACGTCCACATGGTCTTCCAGGACCCGTTCTCCTCGCTCAACCCGCGCTTCACGATCGAGCAGATCGTGGGCGAGCCGCTGCTGCGGCACAAGGTGAGCGACCGGCGGGAGACGACCACGCGCGTGGCCGCCATGCTGGAGAAGGTCGGGCTGCGCCAGGAGATGCGCAAGCGCTTCCCGCACGAGCTGTCCGGCGGGCAGCGGCAGCGGGTGGGGCTGGCCAGGGCGCTGATCCTGGAGCCCAAGCTGGTCGTGGCGGACGAGCCGGTGTCGGCGCTGGACGTGTCCGTGCAGGCGTCGGTGCTCAACCTGATCACCGACCTGCAGCGGGACATGGGGTTCTCGTGCCTGTTCATCACCCATGACCTGTCGGTCGTGGAGTTCCTGGCCGACCGGATCGCGGTCATGTACCTGGGCCGGATCGTGGAGTCGGGGCCGACGGCCGAGATCTTCGCGGGGCCGCGGCATCCGTACACGCAGGCCCTGCTGTCGGCGGCGCCGGTGGCCGACCCGGTCAGGCAGCGGGAGCGGCGCAGGATCGTGCTCGGCGGCGACGTGCCGAGCCCGGTGGACCCGCCCTCCGGATGCCGGTTCCACACGCGGTGTCCGCTGGCGTACGACGAGTGCCGTACGTCCGAGCCCCTCTTGAACGATCCACGTGGCAACGGTCACCCGGCCGCCTGCCACCTGGTCACGGCGGATCGCGTCCCCGACGCGGCCGCGAACCTATAGAAGGAGTCAGTTTGTTCACCACCAGGCCCGAGCTGTCGGGCGACTTCGGCATGGTCGCCGGCACGCATTGGCTGGCCTCCGCCACCGGTATGGGCGTGCTGGAGCGCGGCGGCAACGCCTATGACGCGGCGGTCGCCGCCGGTTTCGTGCTGCAGGTCGCCGAGCCGCACCTGAACGGCCCGGGCGGCGAGGTGCCGATCCTGTCGTGGAACGAGGCCGAGCAGAAGGTGTCGGTCGTGTGCGGGCAGGGCGTGGCTCCCGCCGCGGCCACCATCGAGCGCTTCGCCGAGCTCGGCTTGGACGTGGTGCCCGGCACGGGGCTGCTCGCGGCCACCGTGCCGGGGGCGTTCGGCGGCTGGATGTTGATGCTGGAGCGCTGGGGCACGTGGTCGCTGGCCGACGTGCTGGCGCCCGCGATCCACTACGCCGAGCACGGCGTGCCGGTGCTGGAGCGGATCGCGGCCACGATCGAGTCGGTCCAGGGCCTGTTCCGGGAGGACTGGCCCACGTCGGCGGCGACCTGGCTGCCCGGCGGGAACGTTCCCGAGCCCGGCTCCAAGCTGGCCAACCCCGTCCTGGCCGCCACCTACCGGCGGCTGGTCGCCGAGGCCGAGTCGGCTTCGAGCACCCGTGAGGGCCAGATCGAGGCCGCCAGGAAGGCGTGGTACGAGGGCTTCGTGGCCGAGGAGATCGCCGCGTTCAGCGCCGGCACCGCCTGGCGGGACAGCTCGGGCGAGGTGCACGGCGGCCTGCTGACGGGCGACGACCTGGCGGGCTGGTCGGCCTCGGTGGAGGAGCCGCTGACCTTCGACTACCACGGTCACACCGTGGCCAAGACGGGGCCGTGGGGCCAGGGGCCGGTGTTCCTGCAGCAGCTCGCCCTGCTGGAGGGCTTCGACCTGGACGCGTTGGACTTCCTCGGCGCCGACTACCTGCACACCGTGACCGAGGCCGCCAAGCTGGCCTTCGCCGACCGCGAGGCCTGGTACGGCGACACCGACGTGCCCATGGCCGATCTGCTGAGCCCGGCGTACAACGCCGAGCGGCGCCGGCTGATCGGCGACCGGGCCAGCCTGGAGCTGCGGCCCGGCGCCCCCGGCGGGCGCGCGCCCCGGCTGCCCGTCTTCCCCGACCCGGGCACGGCGAGCGACGCGCCGGGCCTGTCCGGCGCCCGCAAGCCGCAGGGGGTGGGCGAGCCGACCGTGGCACGCGATGGCGTGGTCAAGGGTGACACGTGTCACATCGACGTGGTGGACCGGTTCGGCAACATGGTGTCGGCCACCCCCAGCGGCGGCTGGCTGCAGAGCTCCCCGACCATCCCCACGCTGGGCTTCTGCCTGGGCACGCGGGCGCAGATGTTCTGGCTGCAGGAGGGCGTGGCCACCGCCCTGCGGCCCGGGGCGCGCCCGCGGACCACGCTGTCGCCGTCGTTCGCGCTCCGGGACGGCAAGCCGTGGCTGGCGTTCGGCACCCCCGGCGGCGACCAGCAGGACCAGTGGAGCCTGAACTTCTTCCTCGCGGTCGTCCACGGCAACCTGAACCTCCAGGAGGCCATCGACGCCCCCATGTTCCACTCCGAGCACTTCCCCAGCTCCTTCTTCCCGCGCGGCTCCCGCCCCGGCGTCATGCACGTCGAGGACCGGGTGGACGCGGGCGTGGTGGCGGAGCTGCGACGGCGCGGGCACGAGGTCGAGGCTCAGGGCCCGTGGTCGCTCGGCCGGCTCAGCGCGGTCGCCCGTGACGGCGCCTTCCTCAAGGCCGCCGCCAACCCGCGTGGCGCCCAGGGCTACGCTGTCGGCCGATGACCGACCTGCTCTTCCTGGTCGGTGCCGGTCTGCTGGCCGGTGTGGTGAACGCCCTGGCCGGGGGAGGCACGCTCATCTCCTTCCCCGCCCTGCTGGCGATGGGTTACCCGGGCCTGACCGCCACCGTGACGAACGCGGTGGCGCTGTGGCCCGGCTATCTGGGCGGCGTGCTCGGCTACCGGGCCGAGCTGCGCGGCCAGCGCCGCAGGGCGACGCTGCTGTCGGTCACGGCGGTGCTGGGGGCGTGCGCGGGCAGTTCGCTGCTGCTGCTCACGCCGGGCAAGCTGTTCGAGTCGATGGTGCCGTGGCTGGTGGCCTTCGCCAGCCTCGCCCTGCTCGCGCAGCCGTGGCTGCGCAAGCTCTTCGGCGGCGAGGCGGACGGCCCGACCAATCGGATGGTGTACGTCGGGGTGTTCTTCGGCGGGTGCTACGGCGCCTACTTCAACGGGGGCATGGGCGTGGTGCTGCTGACCGTGCTCGGCATGTTCCTGCACGACAACCTGCATCGCGTGAACGCCCTGCGGGCCACGCTCGCGCTGGTCGTCAGCTCGGTGTCGGTCGTCGCGTTCTCGCTGTTCGGCGCCGTGCGGTGGGAGGCCGTGGCGGTGATCGCCCCGGCCAGCCTGGCGGGCGGGTTCCTGGGCACGCGGCTGGCCCGGCTCATGCCGCCGAAGGTGCTGCGCGGCGTCGTCGTCGCGTTCGGCCTGGGGGTGGCCGCCGCCCTCGCGTTGCGCTAGGCGACGGTCGCCTCGATCAGGTCGTCCACCACCTCGGCCAGGTCGTTGCCCTTCTCGTACGCCCGCCGCTGCCGCATGGCCCCGGAGCCCTTGCGCAGCAGCCGGTCGAGGCCCTCCTGGATGAACGTCAGGTCCCCCGCCTCCCCCAGCGCCGGGCGTACGTGCTCCAGGAGGCGCCCGGCCATCACCGCGGCGGGCACCAGCGTGCCGTGCCGGACGTCCAGGCTGTCGCCCTGCAGCCCGTCGCGGGCCGCCCGCCAGTAGGCGGCGCGCAGCACCTCCGACGGGACGGGCAGCCCCCGGTCGCCGCGCCTGACGGCGGCCAGCGCGGTGACCACCAGCGCGCGGATGAGCCCGATCAGGGTGAGGCTGTCGGCCACGTCGAGCGGCACGTCGGCCACCCTGATCTCCACCGTGGGCAGGCGCGGCGAGGGCCGGGTGTCCCAGTAGACGGTCTTGGGATCGAGCAGCGCGCCCGACTCCGCCAGCGCCCTCAGGGCCAGCTCGTACGCGCCGAACGACGGGAAGAACGGCGGCGCCCCGGAGACCGGCCAGCGGCCCCAGCTGATCACCCGCCAGGACGCGTAACCGGTGTCGCGGCCCACGAAGAACGGCGAGTTGGCGGCCAGCGCGATCAGCGTCGGCAGCCAGGGACGCAGGTGGTTGCCCACGTAGACGGCGTGCTCGGCGTCCGGCACGTCCACGTGCACGTGCAGGGCGCAGATGCTGATCTCGTCCTGCAGGGCGCGGTAGAGCACCTTGCCCTGCAGGTAGCGGTCGTCGTCGGTGAGCGGCGGCGGCATCACGTTCCCCAGCACGGGGATGCCGCTCGCGACGACGGCCAGGCCGCACGAGCGGGCCGCGCCCGCCACCTCCTTGCGCGCCGCGCGCAGCTGCGAGCCCAGCTCGCTGAGGTCGGCGGAGGGCGGCGTACGGGCCTCCACCTGGAATCTGGTGATTTCGTGCACCACGTCAAGCATGTCCGTCGCCGCGGTCAGGACCTCGGCCGCCCGGGGGGTCACGTGGCGAGTGCGGGGATCGACTATGAGGTATTCCTCTTCGATCCCGATGAGCGGAACCATGCCCACACCTCGCAGGGGAGTCCACAAGCCTCCGTACGAGGTTGTGCCCGTACCACACCGTCGGGAAAACCCTCCCGACAATCGGTTGTCAACCGGTGAACTCCACGGGGCCGTACAGTGCGTGCCCGGCCTGCGTGGACATCGCCCAGTAACGGTCTCCGTACGACCAGTGCCACCATTCGGTCGGGTAGTTGACCAGACCGGCGGGCTCCAGGGCGGCGGCCAGGAGCTTGCGGTGGGCCCGGGCGTCGTCGGAGATGTTGGGGGCGGCGGTGTAGCAGGCGCCGTGGCTCTGCTCGGGGTTGTCGTTGACCGCGGTGCCCATGTCGTATTCGGTGCCGTCGGGGGCGCAGAGGGTGAGGTCCACGGCGGCGCCGGCGGTGTGGGGGGCGACTTCGACGGGCGACACGTACCGACTTGCCGCGATATATGACTCGTCGGGCGTCAAATCGGAGAATGTGGCTCTGTACTCGTCGAAGATGCGGCGCTGCGTGGCGATCGGCCGGTAGCCCTCGACGATCAGGAGGTGGTAGCCGTCGGGCAGCAGACTCTCCGCGTGCTCCAGCCGCAGCAGCAGGCCGGAGCGCAGGTGGGCGTACGCGCCCGCGCCGTCGGCCAGCCGCTGGTCCACGCGCAGCCGGCCGCGCACGTCCGCCAGTGGTTCGCCGCTCTCCCGCACCGGGATCGAGGTGACGCGGGGGTCGGAGATGAGCACGACATCGTTCGGGGACTGCCACATAGGCAGAAATTCTCACACAGTGTCGGAGAAGACCTGCTCCCGGGCCTGCTCCAGAGCCGCCACCAGGGCGCCCCGCAGCACCGGGTTCCCGGCCACCCTGGTGGTGACGACGGTCGGCTGGCTCGGGCACACGCGGGCCACGGCCTCCTGCACCTTCGCGGCCAGCCGGTCGCCGCCCGCCCGGCCGATGTCGCCGCTGAGCACGATGAGCCCGGGGTCGAGCACGACGGCCACGGCCGCGGCGCCCAGGGCCAGCCGGGCCGCGACGGCGTCCAGATAGCCCTCGTCGCCGCCGCGTACCAGGTCGGGCACCGTGGCGCCGGCCACGCCGTGCTCCTCGGCCAGCCCGCGCAGCGCGTCGTGGCCCACCAGGCGCTGGAACGAGCCCGACTGCGGCCGGGAGACGTCGGACGGCAGCGGCTCCCCCGGGACCGGCAGCCAGCCGATCTCGCCCGCGCCCCCGGTGATGCCCCGGTGCAGCCGGCCGCCCAGCATGACGCCGAGCCCCTGGCCGACGCCGGCCCAGATGACCACGAAGTCGTCGAACCCGACGGCCGCGCCGTGCCTGTGCTCGGCGAGCGCGACCAGGTTGACGTCGTTCTCGATGGTCACCGAGGCGCCGAGCGTCTGGCGCAGGCTGGCCAGCACGCCGACGTGCCAGGACGGCAGGTCGACGGACAGGCGCACGTCGCCGGTGACCGGGTCGACCACGCCCCTGGTGCCGATGACGAACGCGCGCAGCCGCGACAGGCTGACGTTCGCCGCGTCGCAGGCGCGCTGCACGGCCGCGTGCACCGCCTTGACCGGATCGCGGCCGTCGGAGGGGTTGAGCGTGATCTCCACCACCACCCGGCCTGTGATGTCCGCCACACCCACGGTGAGGCTGTCGGGCAGGACTTCGAGGCCGGCCACGTACGCGCTGGAGGGAACCACGGCGTACAGGGCGGCGTGCGGTCCCCGGCCGCCCGCGCGCTCTCCCGCGACCTCCACGAGCCCTCGATCCTCCAGTCGAGCGAGGAGCTGACCTGCGGTTACCTTGGAGAGCCCGGTCCGCTCGCCGAGTTCGGCACGGGTGAGAGGACCGTCTCCGAGGAGCAGTTCGAGCGCCGCGCGATCGTTCAACCGGCGCAGCAGCCGGGGGGTTCCCGGGTCTCGACTCATCGGCGCGCCCTCTCTCGTCACGATCGGCTAACGAGCGTTTCTTTTAAGAAAGTTTCTTGTTAGTTTAACAGCATCGTTCGGCATTTGACGATCAGCCTGGTGCGGACCGTAGGCCAGCACCCGGGAAGGGAGAACCCTGTGAGGATCGCGAAGATCACGGCCACTACGGTCACCACGGCCACGCTGGCCCTGGGACTGGCCGCCTGTGGATCCGGTGAAGAACCCCCCACGTCCTCACCCAGCGCAGCCGCCTCCGCCAGCGGCCCCAAGTACGCCGGCAAGACGCTGACCTTCTGGCGCCTGGGCGACAGCAACCCCGACGCCAAGAAGTACACCGACGAGCTGGTCGCCGAGTTCGAGAAGCAGACCGGCGCCAAGGTGAACGTCGAGTGGATCCCGTGGCCGCAGGTCAACGACAAGTTCACGGCCGCGGCGGCCGGTGGCGCCGGCCCCGACGTGACCGAGATCGGCAACGACCAGGTGCCGCTCTGGCAGAGCCAGGAAGCGCTGGAGCCGATCACCGACATCGTCGCCGCGGGCGACCAGGCCCAGATCCCCAAGAACCTGATGGGGCTGGAGACCATCGACGGCGAGACGTACGCCGTGCCGTGGGGCGGCGGCAGCCGGGCGGTGCTCTACCGCGCCGACTGGTTCAAGGAGCTCAAGATCGAGGTCCCCAAGACCTGGGACGACCTCGTGGCCGCCGCCAAGAAGATCCAGGAGAAGAAGGGCTCGGACGTCGACGGCTTCGCCTTCAACGGCGGCTCCGACGCCAACCACCTGCTCGGCGCCCTCGCCTGGACCTCCGGCGGCGAGTACGCCGTCAAGGAGGGCGACAAGTGGGTCGGCAAGCTGACGGACCCGGCCTTCAAGACCGGCTTCGCGCAGTACACCGGCCTCGTCACCGACGGCCTGTCCAGCAAGTCGCGGCTCAACCAGAACACCACCGAGATCCGCACCCGCTTCTCCAACAACAAGGTCGGCATGTACCTCACCGCGGCGTGGGACCTGGCGACCATCGAGGAGGAGAGCAAGGGCAAGGTCAAGGGCGACAAGCTGGCCTTCTTCCCGCTCCCGTCCAAGGACGGCGGCGAGGCGCAGTCGTTCCTCGGCGGCAACGACATCGCCGTCTGGGGCACCGCCAAGGAGAAGGACGCGGCCAAGGAGTTCGTGAAGCTCGCCTCCGGCAAGCAGTGGGGCGTCAAGTACGCCACCGACGGCGGCCTCCTGCCCGTCTACCCCGAGGCGCTGGCCGCGCTGTCCAGCGACCCGGTGCAGGCGCCGTTCGCGGCCGCCTTCGCCAAGGCCAAGGCCTTCCCCGCCGACCCGCAGTGGACCGAGGCCAACGAGACCAAGGCGGTGCTGCAGAACGCGGCCCGCAAGGTCATCGAGGGCAAGGCGTCCGCGGATGAGGCGCTGGCCGCGGCCAACAAGGAACTCGAAGACATCCTCAACGCGTCCTGAGTCCTATGACGAACACGTCAACGCTCCCCCGGGGTGGAGGTCGTTCCACCACCCCGGGGCGGCGCCGCGCGCGCCCGCCCCAGAAGGCCAGCGGGCTCCCCGTCTGGTCGATCCCCTACGTCCTGCTGGTCCCCGGGCTGCTGGTCATCGGCGCACTGCTGCTGTACCCGCTGGCCCAGATGGCGATCATCGCCTTCCAGAAGGTCGGCCTCGTCCAGATCTCGGGCCGTAAACCCGCCACCTGGGTGGGCCTCGAGAACTTCGCCAACATCCTCGAGAACGACATCTTCTGGTCCTCGCTCCGCAACTCGGTCGTGTTCGCCGCGATCGCGGTGCCGCTCACGCTCATCCTGGGCACCGCCGTCGGCGTCCTGCTGCAGCGGCTCGGCAAGAAGATGTCGCTGTTCGTGATCATCGGCATCATGTTCGCCTGGGCCGTCCCGCCGGTGGCGCAGGGCGTGATCTGGCGCTGGTTGTTCGACGCCGAGGCCGGGATCATCAACTGGGCGCTCAACCTGCTGCCCGACTGGCTCTCCAGCGCCCTGTTCGGCCGCGCCGACTGGACCGGCGAGCCCTGGCTCAACGACGCCTGGTCCATCTACATGGTGCTGATCATCTGCGTGGTCTGGGCCGGCTTCCCGTTCGTCGCCGTCTCGGTGCTCGCCGGGCTCAAGGGTGTCCCCGCCGAGCTCTACGAGGCCGCCAAGGTGGACGGCTCCGGGCCGTGGCGGACGTTCAGGAAGATCACGTTCCCGCTGCTGAAGCCGGTGTTCGCGGTGCTGACGGTGCTGTCGATCATCTGGGACTTCAAGGTCTTCTCCCAGCTGTACGTGCTGGCCGGGACCAACAACCGGGAGGCGTACAACCTGTCGATGTACGCGGTGACCGAGGCGTTCAAGGCCCCGCCGAAGATGGGGTCGGGCGCGGCCATCGCGGTGGTGCTGACGGTGATCCTGCTCGTCATCACCGCCGTGTACATCCGCCAGATCTTCAAGCAGGAGGAGCTGTGATGAGCCCGCTGGCCCGCAGGCGCCTGGGCAAGGCCGCGCTCAACACCGCGGGCGTGCTGGTCTTCCTGACGGCCACCTTCCCGGTGTACTGGATGGTCTCGACCGCCTTCAAGTCGAACGACCAGATCTTCACCACCGACTTCATCCCGATCCCGACCCACCTCACCTTCGAGCACGTCTCGCGCGTGCTCACCGACGGTGTGGCCGGGCACTCGATCTGGCTGTACATGCGCAACAGCGCCATCGTCGCCATCGCGACGGTGCTGATCGGTGCGGTCTTCGCGCTGCTGTCGGCCACGGCGATCGCGCGCTTCCGGTTCAAGGGCCGCACGGCGTTCCTGGGCCTGCTGCTCGTCGCCCAGATGATCCCCGCCGAGGCGCTGCTCATCCCGCTGTTCCTGAGCGTCAAGCGCCTGGGCCTCTACGACCAGCTGCTCGGGCTGATCGTCACGCAGGTGGCCCTGACGCTGCCGTTCGGGATCTGGATGTTGCGGACGTTCGTCGCCGCCGTGCCCAAGTCGCTGGAGGAGGCGGCCTGGATCGACGGCGCGAGCCGGTTCACCACCTTCTGGAAGGTGCTCTTCCCCCTGGTGGCTCCGGGTCTGGTCGCGACCAGCATCTTCTCGTTCATCACCGCGTGGAACGAACTGATCATGGCGCTGTACCTGCTCGGTGATCCCACCAAATACACCATGCCCGTCGCCCTGCAGTACTTCTTCGGGCAGAAGGGCACGGACTGGGGCGCCATCATGGCGACCTCCACGATGATGACCCTCCCGGTCGTCATCTTCTTCCTGCTCGTCCAACGCCGCATGGTCTCCGGCCTGGTCGCCGGGGCCGTGAAGGGCTGACAACACCAGCAAAGTCCCGTACGGCACGACGATGCCGTACCCGACCATGCCTGAAAACTGATGAGGAGCCATGAGTCAGAGTGATCGGGGGCTGCGCCGCCTCGCGGCCGGCACACTGCTCGTCGCCTTCCAGGGCACCACGGCGCCCGACTGGGTGCTGCGCGAACTGGAGCACGGTCTGGGCGGCGTCACGCTCTTCGGCTTCAACGTGGCCGACCCCGGCCAGGTGCTCGAGCTGACCACCGCGCTACGGGGAGCCGGTGAGCCCGTCATCTCGCTCGACGAGGAGGGCGGGGACGTCACGCGGCTCGCCTACCACGTCGGGAGCCCGTACCCGGGGAACGCGGCGCTGGGGGCCGTGGACGACGTCGAGCTGACCCGCCGGGTCTACCGGGCGATCGGCTCCGAGCTGGCCGCCTGCGGGATCAACCTGGACATGGCGCCCAGCGCCGACGTCAACACCGAGGCCGACAACCCGGTGATCGGCACCAGGTCGTTCGGGTCCGACCCGGAGCTGGTCGCCCGGCACACGGTGGCGGCCGTACGGGGCCTGCAGTCGGTGAACGTGGCCGCCTGCGTCAAGCACTTCCCCGGCCACGGCGCCACCCGGGTGGACTCGCACCTGGCCGTGCCCGTGGTGGACGTCAGCATGGACGTCCTGCGGGCGCGGGAGCTGGCGCCGTTCCGCGCCGCGATCGGCGCGGGGGCCAAGTCGGTGATGACCGCGCACGTCGCGGTTCCGGTGGTGACGGGCGAGACGCCCGCCACGCTGTCCGGCGCCGCGCTGACCGGGCTCCTCAGGGGCGAGCTCGGCTACGACGGCGTGGTCGTCACCGACGCGCTCGACATGCACGCGATCACCCGCAGCGTCGGCCTGGCCGGGGGCGCCGTGCTGACCATCGCGGCCGGGTCCGACCTGCTGTGCCTGGGCCCGCTGCCCACCTATGACGATGTGCAGGCGATCATCGCCGAGATCGTCTCCGCCGTGCACGAGGGCCGGCTGCCGGCGGCCCGGCTGGAGGAGGCGGCCGCCCGGGTGGCCGCCCTGCGGGCCTGGGCCGGCGCGCCGGAACGGTTCGCGGCCGAGCAGAACGTCGTCGGGCTGGACGCGGCGCGCCGCGCCGTACGCCTGACCGGCTCCGCCAAGCCCCTGGTCGAGCCCCTGGTGATCGAGGTGGACACCCCGCCGACGATCGCCGTGGGCGACGTGCCGTGGGGGGTGGGCCCGTGGCTGCCGGACGCCGAGATCGTCCGGGTCAAGCCCGCGGCCGCCGACGTCCAGGACCTGCTGGCCAAGGCCGCGAACCGGTCGCTGGTCGTCGTGGTCAAGGACGCGCACCGCCACCACGAGAGCCGGGATCTGGTCTCCGCGCTGGTCGCGGCCCGCCCCGACACGACCGTGATCGAGATGGGCCTGCCCGTCTGGCAGCCCGGGAGCGCGGCCTACATCGCCACGTACGGCGCCGCCCGCGCCAACGCCCAGGCGGCCGTCGAACTCCTGACCGCCTGACCCCGCCTTACCCGCTCTCTCCTCTTCCCCGCGCTCCGGGGGTGGAGAGGGCGTGGGGCGGGTGACCGGCGGGCGATCGAGCCAGGGCCCCCTCCGAGGAGGCCGGCGGGCCGGGATCAGGTGGCCAGCAGCTCCTCGCGCGCCTGGTCCAGGGCGGCCAGCACGGCGCCGCGCAGGACCGGGTTCTTGTCGGTCACCGTCGTCGTGACCACCTGGGGGCGCACCGGGCAGATCCGGGCCACGGCCTCCTCCACCCGCGACGTCAGCGCGGCCCCGCCCGCGTGCCCCACCTCACCGGCCAGCACCACCAGCCCGGGGTCGAGGATCACGCACACCGCCGCCACCCCCAGGGCCAGCCGCCGCGCGACCTCGTCGAGCAGCGGCTCCCCCTCGGCACCGGCGGCCACCGCCACCTTGACGCACTCGCCGGCGCTGCCGGCGGCGAAGCCGTAGCTCCGGGCCAGCTCGCTCACCGCCTCGGCGCTGACCAGCGACTGCAGCCCGCCCGCCAGCGAGGGCAGCCGCCCCGGCTCGGTACGGATGTCCTCGGGCAACGGCACGCCGGGCACCGGCAGGTAGCCGATCTCCCCCGCGCTGCCCGAACGTCCCCGGTGCAGCTTGCCGCCCAGCATGATGGCCAGGCCCAGGCCCCGGCTCGACCACAGCAGCACGAAGTCGTCGATGCCCGTGGCCGCACCGTCGACGCGCTCGGCGATGGCGGCGAGGTTGACGTCGTTCTCGATCGTCACCTCGCGCCGCAGGTCGCCGGCCAGGGCCTCGTGGATGCCCTCGTGCCAGCCGGGCAGGTCGAAGGAGAAGCGGATGTCGCCGCTGCGCGGGTCGACCACGCCGGGGGTGCCGATCACCACGCCGCGCAGCTTGGCGATGCTCACCTTGGCGCTGCGGCACGCCTTGACGATCGCGCCGTGCACCACCGAGACCGGGTCGTCGTGGCCGTTGGGGTCGACCGTGACCTCGGCGATCGTACGGCCGTGGATGTCGGCGACGGCCGTGGAGATCAGCTCGGGGCCGACCTCGAGCCCCGCGACGTACGCGCTGGAGGGGATCACCGAGTAGAGCGCCGCGTTGGGGCCGCGCCCGCCGGCCTGGGCGCCGACCACCTCGACCAGCCCGCGCTCCTCCAGCCTGGCCAGCGTCTGCGAGGCGGTGACCTTGGACAGGCCGGTCAGGTCGCCGATCTGCCCGCGCGTCATCGGCCCGGTGGCCAGCAACAGCTCCAGCGCGGCCCGGTCATTGATCTCCCGCAGAAGTCTGGGCACACCAGGGCGTCGCTCCACGCTGAATCCCGCCGTCGCAATCGAATGACCGTAATCGAAAAGATTATTGGAAGTTTAGCGCCACGGCCTTGCGCGCCACCGCAGGTGAACACGAGGATGCCTCATGGTCATCCCCTGGGCCCGGCCACCGTGCTCGCGCTCGGCATCGTAGTCCTCTTCGATGTCCTGCGCGTCCAGGCGAGGGTTCGCAGGCTCGTGTCCGCCCAGGTGCCGAGGTTGCCGTATTCGGATCACCTGCCCGTTCTGACGACCTTGCGCCTAACCAGTGTTGACCAGGAGGGATAATCGAGAACATGCGCCTATCCGCTCGTGTCGACTACGCCCTCCGCGCCGCCGCCGAACTCGCCGCAGCCGGTGCAGGCCCGACTACTGTGGGCGAGCTCGCCAAAGAGCAGGACATGCCGCCCAAATACCTTGAGAACATCCTGCTGCAGATGCGCCGCGCCGGGCTCGTACGCGGCCAGCGCGGGCCCGAGGGAGGCTACGTGCTGGCCAGGCCGGCCGCCCAGATCTCCCTGGCCGACGTGATCAGGGCGGTCGACGGCCCCCTGGCCAACGTCCGCGGCGAGCGGCCAGAGCACGTCGGCTACCGGGGGCCCGCCGAGTCGCTGCAGCAGGTGTGGATCGCGCTGCGGGCCACCGAGCGCTCGATCCTGGAGGAGGTCACGCTCGAGCACGTCGCCTCCGGAACGCTGCCCGAGCGCATCCGCCTGCTCGCCGCCGACCCCGCCGCCTGGGACTGACACCACCCCGGAAGATCAGCGCAGGGTGGGCCCACCCAGCGCGTACGCCACGCCCGCGTCCAGATCTGCCTCCCGACCGGCCCGGAAGGCGCTGTCGTAGGCCCCGTCGCCGAGCACCTTCCGCACCCGGCTCTCGCACGCCTGGCGGGCGGTCACCACCTCCGGCAGGCCGATCCGCCGCTTGCCGAGGGTGTCCCAGATCGCCTCGGCCAGGCCCAGCATGCGCGCGGCCCGCTCCCCCTCCCCCGCGGCCACCGCCGCCGGGGCGAGCACGTCGATCGCCATCGCCATGCCCACGCTGTCGTGCAGCCGCCACTTCACCTCCAGCCCCGCCTGCGCGTACGCCAGGGCCTCCGCGGCCCGGCCGCCCGCCAGCTCGGCCTGGGCCCGCAGGACGTCGCCGTAGGCGCGCTGCCAGCGCTCGCCGTGCCGGTCGCACAGCGCCCGCAGCCGCTCCAGCACGGCGATGGCCTCCTCGTGGTGCCCGGTGACCGTCAGGGAGAGGCTGTAGCAGTTGAGCACCAACAGCGTGGGGAAGACGACGACGGAGTCGCCGGCCCCGTCGATCAGCCTCCTGGCCAGCTCGGCGGTGCGCGCGTGGTCGCCGGCGAGCAGCCTGGAGCACACGACGGCGCTCCTGGCGGCCAGCACCGCTTCCGCGTCGCCCTGCCGCTCGGCCTCGGCCAGGCACTCGACGGCCAGCTTCTCCGCCAGGGCCTCCTCGCCCTGGCACAGCATGACGAAGCTGCAGGCCCACAGCGCCTTGTTGCGGGCCGGGCCGGGCTCGCGGTCCTGGGCGAGCGCGCGTTCCAGGTAGTGCTGCCCCTCCTTGGGGAACCCGCAGGGATACCAGAAGAACCACAGCGCCCCGGCGAGCTCCAGCGCCGCGTGCCCCTCCGGCCGGGCCAGGCAGAACTGCAGCGCGGCCCGCAGGTTGTCGTGCTCGGCCGTCATCCGGTCGTACCAGGAGTACTGGTCGGGCCCGATCCAGCAGGCGTCCCCCTCGCGGGCCAGCGCCAGGTAGTAGTCGCGGTGCCGGCGCCGCAGGCGCTCGTCCTGGCCCAGGTCCTTCAGCCAGATGCCGCCGAACTCGCGGATGGTGTCCAGCATCCGGTAGCGGTCGCCGGCGCCGGTCGGCTCCCAGATCAGGATCGACTTGTCCGCGAGCGACTCGAGCAGCTGGGGGATCTGCCAGCTCGGCAGCCGGTCGTCGGCGCAGACCTCCTTCACCGCGACCGGGTCGATGCCGCCCGCGAACACCGAGGCCCGCGCCCACAGCAGCCGCTCGGCCGGGGTGCACAGCTGGTGGCTCCAGCCGATGGCCGTGCGCAGGGCCTGGTGCCAGGGCGGGTCGGCCTCGTACACCTTGCGCTCGGTGGTGCCCAGCACGTCGAACCGGTCCTCCAGCCGCTCGGCCAGCCGTTCGACGGGCAGCTCGCGCAGCCGGGCGGCGGCCAGCTCGATGGCCAGCGGCAGCCCCTCCAGCCGCCGGCACACCCGCATCATGGCCTCGCGGTTGTGCTCGTCGACGGCGAAGCCGGGCACCGCCGCGGCGGCCCGGTCGGCCAGCAGCGCCACCGCGTCGCCGTCCGCCCAGGTGGACCCGCTCGGCACCGGCAGCGGCTCCACCGCGAAGACCTGCTCGTCCCGGCAGCTCAGCGAGCGGCGGCTGGTGGCCAGCACGCGCAGCCCGGGAGCGGCGGCCAGGAGCGCCTCGACCGTCGCCGCGCACTCCCCCGCCACGTGCTCGCAGGTGTCGAGCACGAGCAGCAGCTCCCGCCCGGCCAGGTAGCCGGCCAGCATCTCGGTGACCGGGCGGGCGGCCTGGTCGGTCAGCGGCAGCGACTCCGCGATCGCGTACGGCAGCGCACTGCCCTCGGCCAGCGGCGACAGCGCCACCAGCCAGACCCCGTCGGCGAAGTCCCCCTGCAACCCGGCGGCGGCGCGCAGGGCGATCCTGGTCTTCCCGACCCCCGCCACCCCCGTGACGGTCACCAGCCGGGACCCGGCGAGCAGCGCCCGCAGCACGGCGACCTCCTCGCGGCGCCCGATCAGCGTCGTGGTCTCGCTGGGCAGGTTCCCCCGCCACCGGCTTGCTTGCACGATCGTCACCTCACAGCGCTAGGCATGCACCACAGTTTGCCGGAACCACGCCCGCACCGTCACTAAAAGTGAGAAGGTGACTACTCACCACCAGACCAGCCCAGAAGTCCGTGCCGCCCTCCGACGGGCTGACGCTGATCCTGGCCCAGCCCGCCCGAGCCCCGGTCCACGAAGTCACTTCCTGGAGTACCAGAGCACGATCGCGTCGAGTTCGGCCTTGGGCCCGGTCGCCAGGGTCCGTACGACGCGCCCGGTCGCGTCCATCATGACGACGTCCGTGTTCCCGCCGTCCGGCCTGGACCCGAGGAAGTGCTGATCGTCCAGCCAGCCGCTGTAGCCGACGCCCTTGGGCAGCCGGATCTCGCCCTTCCTGGCGCCGGCCTTCTCATCCCAGACACAGATATTGTGCGAATTCTCCCGGCATTTCGTGGCGAAAATCGTCCCCAGGGCCGTCCGCTCCGCCTGCCTCACCACCAGCTCCCCCAGCCCCGAGAAGGCCCGCAGCTGCCTGCCGTCGAGGTCCAGCGCCCGTATCACCCCACCGGGCGCCTGATACAGCACGCTGGCGTCGTCGGAGCCCCACACATAGCGGATCTTGCCCGCCCCGGTCACCTTGGTGACCTTGACCGACCCGGCGACCGGGTCCACCACCGCGAAGCCCACCGCCCGGTCCGACGCGCTGGTGTCGATGACGGTCGCCAGCAGCCGCCGCCCGTCGCCGGACCAGCGCGGGGCCATCAGCGTGGCGGGCTTGTCCACGGTACGCAGCTCGCGCTCCCGGCCGGTGCGATCGCGCAGCCGGATGGTCTCGAAGTCGTCCCGCTTGAGCCGGGTGAAGGACAGGGACGCGACGTAGCCGCCCCCGGGCGAGGTGATCGGCTCCTCCCACATACCGAAGAAGGAGAAGGCGCCCGTGGCCGGATCCCGCACGTACGTCGGGTAGGTGCCGGTCTTGCGCTGGTCGTGGTAGGAGGACACCCAGACGGCGTCGGCGGGGTTCTCGAACAACGTGATGCGGGTGTCCGGGATCTTCAGCTCCGACTGCGACGTGAGCGCCATCGGCCCCGGACGCGGCACCGGCAGCGGCGCCGGGGTGGGCGCGGGCGGCCTCGGCGCCGGCGCGGGCCTCAGGAGCAGTACGGTGGCCGCGACCGCCAGGGCGGTGCCCGCCGCCCCGGCCATCAGCGGCCATCGCCTGCGGGCACGTGCGGGAGGCGTGGGAGGCGCCGCGGACTGGCGGCCCTCGGCCAGCAGCCGCTGCGCCCCGGTGTCGCGCAGCGCCTGCTCCGGCAGGCGGTGCCCGAGCAGGGTGAGCAGCGCCCGCGCCGCCGTGGGGCGGGCCCTCGGCTCCTTGGCCAGGCAGCGCGCGGCCAGGTCCCGCAGGTCGCCGTCGAGGCCGCCGAGATCGGGCTCGGCATGCATGATGCGGTTGATCAGCGCGGGCAGGGCGCCCGTACCGAACGGCGGTCGCCCCGTCGCGGCGGCCACCATGGTCGCGGCCCACGCGAACAGGTCCGAGGCCGCCCCCGCCGGACGGCCGTCGAACTGCTCGGGAGCCATGTACGGCGGCGTCCCCACCAGATGCTCGCCGCTCTCCGACTCCCCCAGCGCGCGGGAGATGCCGAAGTCGATCACCCGGGGCCCGTCCCTGCTGAGCAGCACGTTGCCGGGCTTGAAGTCCCGGTGCACGACTCCCGCCTGGTGGATGGCGGCCAGCGCGGTGAGCGTCCCGATCGCCAGCCGCCGCAGCTCCGCCCCGCGCAACGGGCCCCGCTCCTGGATCACCTCGGCCAGCGAGGGGCCGTCCACGTACTCGCTCACGACGTACGGGGTGCCGCCGAGCTCCCCGCTCGCCAGCACCTGCGCGGTGCAGAACGCCTTGACCCGGCGCGCGTACCCGATCTCCTGGCCGAAGCGCGCCAGCGCGTCGGGTTCGTCCAGGCCCGCGCCCAGCATCTTGATCGCCACCCGCGTCCCGTCGGTCGACTCGCCCAGGTAGACGACGCCCTGGCCGCCCTCCCCGAGCCGCCCCACGACGCGGTGGCCGTCGATCTGGACGGGGTCGCCCGTGGCCAGCGGTTTCATGAGCGGGGCACCGGCGCGTACTGCAGCAGGGCCGGCTTCTTGGTGGAGACGTCGGCCAGGACGCGTGCGGTCTTGCCGAAGAAGTCGATGACCTGGACGACCTCGGTGTCCTTCTTCTTACCGGGATCCTGCACGAGGAGGTGCTTGTCGTTGAACCAGCCGATGAAGCTGCCCTCGGCGGTCCCGGAGGGCACCGTCGCCAGCCGGGCGCCCGTCCGGGCGTCCCAGACGCAGTAGTCCTTCTCGCCGCCCGGGCAGATGGTGGCCAGCCGCTTGCCGGACGGCGAGAACCACTGCGTGCCGCGCGGCAGGCCGACCCAGTGCCACGTCTTGGTGACCTCGCCCGACATGTCGTAATACTCGATCCCACCCCGCTTGCCGTCCCAGTAGCCCCGGACGATCGAGCCGTCCGGGGCGAAGGTGTAGGCGAGGGACGGGTTGTCGAGGTACTCGGTCTCGACGTGCACGGCCTTCCTGGTGGCCAGGTCGACGACCACGAACCCCACGAGCCGCCACGGTTCCTTGCTGGAGTCGTGGACCGAGAGCAGCAGCCTGCCGCCGTCCCTGGACCAGACGGGATTCAGGTGCTGCAAGGGTCTCTTGACCGTGCTGACGACGAAGGATTCGCCGGTGGACATCCTGGTGAACTTGATCTGGTCCAGCTCGGAGGTCTGGAACTTGAGCATGGGGTTGAGCGCCACCCAGTCACCGCCGGGCGAGATGACGGGCTGCTCGCCCGTACCCACGGCCTTGAACGTGCCGTTCCTGTCCCGGGCGTAGGACGTGTACTTGTCGGTGGAGCCCATGTAGGCCATCATCCGGACCGGGTCCTTGGAGTGCTCGTGCAGCGTGATGCCGATCGCCGGCAGCTCCGTGTCCTTCTCCGCCTTCTTCTCCACCGCCTCCAGCGGCGCCTCCGTCTGGGCCGACGTGATCGTGGGCGTGCCCGCGGGGGTGGCCGAGGTCGTGGCGGCGGCCGTGCTCCTGGCCGGCGTGGGGTCACCGGCCACGGCGTACACGCCCGCGCCCGCCACGAGCGCCCCGGCGGCGAACGCGGCCACCAATGCCGGCACGCTCCCGCCCCGCCGGGCCGGCGGCTTGGTCTCGTGGACCGGCGGCGCGGCGACCTCCACCCGCCCGGTCAGGAACGACGTCTGGCCGACCAGCCGCAGCAGCACCTCGCTGGCGGCCGGCCGGGCGGCCGGATCCTTGTCCAGGCAGGCCACGATCAGGCCGTGCAGCTCGCCGAGGTCGGGCAGGTCCGGCTCGCCGTTGACGATGCGATCGACGGTGCCGCTCATGGAGCCGCCCTCGAAGGGCGAGGCGCCGCTCGCGGCGAACACCATGGTCGCCGCCCACGAGAACACGTCGGCCGCCGGCTCGGCACCACCGCCGCGCAGCCGCTCGGGCGCGGTGTAGGCGGGCACGGCCACCTTGCGGGTCGAGACGGACGCCTCGGCCATCGCCTGTTCCAGGCCGGCGTCGATCACCCGGGGCCCGTCGGGGCCGAGCACCACGTTGCCCGGCCTGATGTCGCCGTGGACCAGCCCCGCCTGGTGGATGGCGACCAGCGCGGTGATCGTGCCCGTCGCCAGCCGGTAGAGCCCGACCCCGCCGACGGATCCGCCGACCTCTTTCAGCGTGGGACCGTCCACGAGCTCCGTGACGAGGTACACCTGCTCGTCGTGCACGCCCATGTCCAGGATCTGCGCGCTGCCCACCGCGGACGCGGCCCGCAGCGGCTCCATGACCCGCAGGAAGGGCTCGGCCTCCATCTCGGCCGGTAACAGGCGGACGACGACGGCCTCCCCGGTCCTGGAGATCCCGGCGAAGACGCCGGACCCCAGCCGCCCGCTCAACCGGTATTCCGCGACCTCCGCGGGATCTCCCGCGCGTAAATCCGTGATCTCCGGCATGCCGCGCTCAAGCCTTCCGTCAAGGCCCAGTCCTGATCAGCATTATGTCCGCGAACACCCGCAAAGGCAGCAAAACGGGTCAAGGTTCATCACGCGATCGGTCAAGAAGACGCGCGTGAAGCCCTCCGCCGTCACCATTGCCCACACCGCCACAAAGCCCGCAGCGTCACGAAGGGCGGATTTCTACACTGGAGGGGTGCCCGAAGGAGATGCCGTCTACCGCACGGCCGCCCGCCTGCGGGGCGCGCTCGACGGGCGCGTCCTCACCCGGTCGGACTTCCGCGTCCCCCGGCACGCCACCGCCGACCTCACCGGCCGCGCGGTCGTCACCACTGTCTCCCGGGGCAAGCACCTGCTCACCCGCGTCGACGGCGGCCTCACCGTCCACACCCACCTGCGCATGGACGGCAGCTGGCAGATCATGCCCGCCGGCCGGCGCACCGCCCCCGGCGACCGGGTGCGGCTGATCCTGGCCAACGAGCAGTGGCAGGCGGTGGGGATCAAGCTGGGGATGGTGGATCTCGTCCGCACGGACGACGAGGCACGCCTGGTGGGCCACCTGGGGCCGGATCTGCTCGGCGCGGACTGGGACCCGGACGAGGCCGTGCGAAGGCTGCGAGAGGCACCCGACAGGACCATCGGGGAGGCGCTGCTCGATCAGCGCAACCTGGCGGGGATCGGCACGATCTATCGCGCCGAGACCCTTTTCCTGCGCGGAATCTGGCCGTGGAAGAAGGTCGGGGAGATCGAGGATCTCAACGGGCTCGTGTCACTGGCCCAGCGACTGCTGGACGCCAACAGGGGACATGCGGGCACGGTGACCACAGGCGATCGCCGCCCGGCGAATCAGACCTGGGTCTATGGCAGGGCAGGGAGACCCTGTCGCCGATGCGGCACCCGCATCAGCCGTGGGGAGATGGGGGCGCAGCCACAGGAACGGCTGATCCTGTGGTGTGCTGGCTGCCAGCCGCGTTAGGCAGCCACCATGTCCTTGACTTCGGGGAACACGGAGTCGGAAATCGACCCGGGAACCGTCTCCGAAAGGGGCAGCCGCTCGTGCTCGGGCACGTCGGCAAGCACAGGGGCAGCCTGGAGCTCCGCCAGCGCGAACTGGTCGGAAACCTCACGCAACACCTGCGAAAGCGGCACTCCGAGCGCGCCGCAAATGGACGCGAGCAGCTCGGACGAGGCCTCTTTCTGGCCACGCTCCACTTCGGACAAGTAACCGAGCGAAACCCGGGCCAGCGTGGACACCTCGCGTAGCGTGCGTCCCTGCCGCACCCGCAACCGCCTCAGCACGTCACCGAGCAGCTGACGCAGCAGAATCATCTGTCGCTCCCTCCCCGGCGCGGATGTCTTCACCACGCCCCGCGCGATCGGATCGTGCCGCACATTGGTCTTCTTAGCTTCGTACATACTCCTCGCCGTCATCACTGGGCGTCGCCGCCCCTGGACCGCCGCTCGTGCCTCGTTGCGCGACTCATCAGGCCCGCCTGCCGGGCGCTCGGTGCTTGCAGTTGGCTCACGGACCTCACTCACAGCTCCACCGTACCCGTATCCACCGACACCGCGTCAGACCGCGCATCGCATGTTCGCTCGGGACGTAACACGGTAATCACCCGGAATGTTCCCCTATGTTCGCCTTCAGCACACCTGACAGTAGATCGACTGCCTCGTCCACCGTCTCTACCCTGATACGTTCACGCGACCCTTCAAGGCTCAATTCCCGGGCCCAAATCCGCCCGCCAGGCCCGCAGACGGCGATGTGCACGGTGCCGACGGGCTTGCCGTCCTGCGGCTCCGGCCCGGCCACCCCCGTCACGGCCACGCCGTACGTCGCCCCGCACAGCCGCGCGACCCCCGCCGCCATGCCCGCCGCCACCTCGGGGTGCACCGCCCCTTCGCGCCGCAGCAGCCCCTCCGGCACTCCCAGCAGCTCCCGCTTGAGATCGGTGGCATAGGAGATGACCCCGCCCCTGAACGCCTTGGAGGAGCCGGAGACCGAGGTGATCGCCGCCCCGATGAGCCCACCGGTCAGCGACTCGGCCACGGCCACCGTGGCGTCCTGGGCCACCAGCATCGCCAGGGCCTCGGCCACGTCAGCCATCGCTCACTCCGATCACTCCCCGCGCGCCTGCCTGGCCACTTTACGCAGCTTCAGAGCCCGGAAGATGTAGTCGGCGCCCGTGACCACGGTGACGACGGTCGCCGCGCCCATCACCACCCACCGGACGGGCCCCGGCACGAAAGGCAGGAGATAGAGCACGATGGCGGCGATCTGCAGCACGGTCTTGACCTTGCCGCCGTAGCTGGCCGGGATGACCGCGTGCCGCAGCAGCAGGAACCGGAGGATCGTGATGCCCACCTCCCTGCCGAGGATCACGATCGTGACCCACCACGGGAGCTCGTCGAGGATCGACAGGCACACCAGCGCGGCCCCGGTGAGCGCCTTGTCGGCGATCGGGTCGGCGATCTTGCCGAAGTCGGTGATGAGGCCGTAGCGCCTGGCCAGCTCCCCGTCGAGGTGGTCGGTGAACGAGGCCACCGCGAACACCGCCAGGGCGGCCACCCGCCACCCCGTGCCGGGCAGGAAAAGACAGACGACGAAGAAAGGGACGAGCGCCAACCGGAGGACCGTGAGGACGTTGGCGATGTTCCACGGGCTTACCACGCGGCGCTCGTCCCTTTTCATGGACCGGCCTTGATGCGCGCGATCAGGTCAACCCCCTCGGCATCGACCACGAGCGCGCGCACGATCTGCCCCTTGACCAACCCGATGCCCTGAACCGTGACGGAGCCGTCGACCTCGGGCCCCTGGTGGGCCGCCCTGCCCTCGTAGCCGCCGTCGCCCAGGTCGTCGTCGATCAGCACGTCGACCTCGGTGCCGATGCGCTCTTCCGCGCGCTGGGCGGTCAGCTCCTCGGCCAGCTCGGTGAGCACGCGCACGCGCTCGTCGATGACCTCCTGCTCCAGCTTGCCCGGCAGCCCGGCCGCCTCGGTGCCGTCCTCGTCGGAGTAGCCGAACACGCCGATGACGTCGAGCCTGGCCGCCTCCAGGAACCCGACCAGGTCGCCGAACTCCTCCTCCGTCTCGCCCGGGAAGCCCACGATGAAGTTGGAGCGCACGCCCGCCTCGGGGGCGCGCTCGCGGATGCTCTCGAGCAGCCCGAGGAAGCGCTCGGGGTCGCCGAAGCGGCGCATCCGGCGCAGCACCGTGCCGCTGGCGTGCTGGAAGGACAGGTCGAAGTAGGGCACGACCCCGTCGGTGCCGGTGAGCACGTCGATCAGGCCGGGGCGCAGCTCGGCCGGCTGGAGATAGCTGACGCGCACGCGCTCGATGCCCTCGACGGCCGCGAGCTGGGGCAGCAGCTTCTCCAGCGCCCGCAGGTCGCCCAGGTCCTTGCCGTAGGAGGTGGAGTTTTCGCTCACGAGGACGAGCTCGCGCACGCCCCTGTGGGCCAGCCAGTCGGCCTCGGCCAGCAACTCGTCCGGCTTGCGCGAGACGTAGGAGCCGCGGAAGGCCGGGATGGCGCAGAACGAGCAGCGCCGGTCGCAGCCCGAGGCCAGCTTGAGCGAGGCCACGGGGCTCTCGTCGAGCCGCTTGCGCAGGACCCGCGGCCCGCTGGCGGGCGCCAGGCCCTCCGGCAGGTCGCCGTGGCCCGGGATGTTGGCCTTGGGCGCGCCGGCACGATCCACCGGCGAGATGGGAAGCAGGGTGCGGCGGTCGCGTGGCGTGTGCGGCTTGAGCGGCCGGCCGGCGAGCACGTCGTCGAGACGGCCGCCGATCTCGGCGTAGTCGTCGAAGGAGATGACCGCGCTGGCCTCCGGCAAAGCCTCGGCCAGCTCGTTGCCGTAGCGCTCGGCCATGCAACCCGCGGCCACCACCTTGGCGCCGGAGTCCGCGGCGGCCAGGAGGGTGTCGATGGAGTCTTTCTTGGCCGAGTCAATGAAGCCACACGTGTTGACGACGACGACCTCGGGGTCGTCGTCGCCCAGCTGCCAACCGGCAGCCTCGAGTCGCGCGGCCAGCTCCTCGGAGTCGACCTCGTTGCGCGCGCAGCCCAGAGTGATCAGCGATGCGGTTCGGCGGGATGACATGGTGAAGACTACGGTATCGGGAGTTGGCCACCACCCGATGCACGGGATCCCCCGCGTGACCTCCGCGTGACTACCGGGACTGCGGTTTCGGCGGCCCGAACGAGCGCCGCACGACGTCTCCCCGGCCGCCCAGCCGCTTCACTTTCTTGCCGTTGACGTGCAGTGTCACGGCCCCGGCGTCGGCCAGCAGCACGTTGACCTTCTCGGCCGCGCGCCAGGTGGAGGTCTTTCCCGCCTTGAGCGTGCCGGCGAACAGCTTGTGCCCCTCGGCGTCGTGCACGTTGACGTACGACGACCGCTTGGCCTTGATACGCACCGTGACCATGTTCTTGGCGTCCATCTTGGACGGAGAGGGCTTGGGCGACTCGGTGATGGGTGTGTTGGGCGGGACGCTGGGCCGGGCCGAGGCCACCCGTACGTCACCCGTACGCACCTGGTCGCTCGCGCCGCCCAGCACCCGCATCATGCCGAAGACCACCACGATGGCCAGGGCCACGCCCAGCGCCATCGTCCAGTTGGGCCCCCGCCGCTCCGGCAGGTGGATCTTGCGGTCGGCCTGGAACACCGCCGAGGCCGCGACGGGCCGAGGCACCCCGCCGTGTTGCTGGTCATAGAGATGGACAGTGGCCTCGGGGTCCAGCCCCACCGCCTCGGCCACGGCTCTGACGTGCCCCCTGGCGTAGAAGTCGCCGCCGCATTGGCCGTAATCATCCTGCTCCATGCACTGGATGATCGCCTCGCGGATCCTGGTGGCCGCGCTGACCTGCGCGACCGTCAGTCCGGCCGACTGCCTGGCCGCGGCCAGCATGGCTCCGATGCTCTGCTCCTGCACAGCGAAACGCCCCCCACCACAGCGACTACTCTTCGTGGTGGTACATATTCAATCAGTTATCGCCGTGCAAGCACGCATTGGGGTCATTCGCCACGCAGATCAGCCAGCAAACCCGGCAGATCGTCGGGCTTCACGAGCACCTCGCGCGCCTTCGAGCCCTCGCTCGGGCCGACCACGTTGCGGCTCTCCAGCAGGTCCATCAGCCGGCCGGCCTTGGCGAACCCGACCCGCAGCTTGCGCTGGAGCATCGAGGTCGAGCCGAACTGCGTGGTCACGATCAGCTCGGCCGCCTGGACCAGCAGGTCGAGGTCGTCGCCGATCTCCTCGTCGATCTCCCGCCTGACCGGCGCCGCCGCGACGTCCTCGCGGTATTCGACCTGCATCTGCGCCTTGCAGTGCCCGACGATCTCGGCGATCTCCTTCTCGGAGACGAACGCGTTCTGGATCCGGATCGGCTTGCTCGCGCCCATCGGCAGGAACAGCGCGTCACCCTGGCCGACCAGCTTGTCGGCGCCCGGCTGGTCGAGGATGACCCGCGAGTCGGTCAGCGACGAGACCGCGAACGCCAGCCTGGACGGCACGTTCGCCTTGATCAGGCCGGTCACCACGTCGACCGAGGGCCGCTGCGTGGCGATCACCAGGTGGATGCCCGCCGCGCGGGCGAGCTGCGTGATGCGCACGATCGAGTCCTCGACGTCGCGCGGGGCCACCATCATGAGGTCGGCCAGCTCGTCCACGATCACCAGCAGGTACGGGTAGGGCTGGTAGACCCGCTCGCTGCCCGGCGGCGGCTGCAGCTTGCCCGCCCGCACGGCCTTGTTGAACTCGTCCACGTGCCGGAACCCCGACGCGGCCAGGTCGTCGTAGCGCCGGTCCATCTCGCCCACGACCCATTCCAGGGCCTCGGCGGCCTTCTTCGGGTTCGTGATGATGGGGGTGATCAGGTGGGGGATGCCCTCGTACACGCTGAGCTCGACCCGCTTGGGGTCCACCAGCACCATCCGCACCTCGTCCGGGGTGGCCCGCATGAGGATGCTGGTGATCAGCCCGTTGACGCAGACCGACTTACCGGCGCCGGTGGCGCCCGCGATGAGCAGGTGGGGCATCTTGGCGAGGTTCGCGACGATGGTGCGGCCCTCGACGTCCTTGCCCAGGCCGACGATCATCGGGTGGTGGTCGGCCTGCGCCACCTGGGCGCGCAGCACGTCGCCGAGTGCCACCAGGTCCTTGTCGGCGTTCGGGATCTCGACCCCGATCGCCGACTTCCCCGGAATGGGAGACAGGATGCGGACATCTGCGGACTTGACCGCGTACGCGATGTTCTTCGTGAGCGCCGTGACCTTCTCCACCTTCACGGCCGGCCCGAGCTCGATCTCGTAGCGCGTCACCGTCGGCCCGCGGGTGAACCCGATCACCTGCGCGTCGATGGTGAACTGCTCCAGCACGCTGGTCAGCGCGTTCACCACGGTCGTGTTGGCCTTGGTCTGCGGCTTGGGCGCCGTACCCGGCTTGAGGAACTGCAGGTCGGGCAGGCTGTACGGCCCCGCCTGCGGCGACAGCACGAGCTGCTCGACCTTGCGCGGCGCGGGCGTCGGCTGCGGCGGCTCGGGCTTGCGCTCGAGGTCGGGAGCGGGCGGCTCCTCCTCGTCCGTGAGCCCCGGCACGATCTCCGGCGAGTGATCGGCGCGCTTGTCCTTCTCGGCCAGCACCGGCGTGTCATAGGGCTTGATGATCTCGCCGTCCTCGCCGAGCTCGGGCTTCTTGGCCCTGACCCGCTTCTTGGGCGGCGACTTCGGCTGCTCGGTCTCGGCATGCCGCTCGAACAGCAGGTGCTTGAGCTCACCCAGCCGCTCGGGGATCCGGTGCACCGGGGTGGCGGTGATCACCAGCACGCCGAACCCGGACAGGAGCAGCAGCAGCGGGATCGTGACCCACGGCGGCAGGATGCTCATCGGCGGCGCCGACACGATGAACCCGATCATGCCGCCCGCCTGCGACACCTTGTCCATGCCCTGGCCCTCGCCGGCCGGATAGGGGGTGTCGTTGGCCACGTGGATGACGCCGAGCACGCCCACCAGCAGCGCGGCCCAGCCGATCACCATGCGCCCGGTGTCGGCGTTCTGGTCGGGGTGGCGCAGGTAGCGCCAGGCCAGCAGCCCGAGCAGCAGCGGCAGCGCCCAGGCCAGCGAGCCGAACACGCCGCGCACGGTCGCGTTGACCACACCGGCCACCGCACCGTCGGAGTTGCGCCACGTCATGGCCGCGAGCACGATCGCGCCCGCCAGCACCGTCAGGCCGACGCCGTCGCGGCGGTGCGCGGGATCCAGCTCGCGGGCGTTCTTGCCGAGCGCCCGCGCCGCGCTGCCGATGCCGTTGGCGAGCAGCATCCACAGCCCGACGACCAGCTTGCCGATCATGGTGAAGACCCAGCTGATCGGGTCGGGATGGGTCACCGAAGACCTGCGGCCGGAGGCGGCTCCCTTCGCCCTGGACCGCCCCGCCGACGTGGTCCCGCGCTTGACGGGGGTCGAGCGAGACGAGGTCGACCGCTTCGCCGGCCCCTTCGATGCGCTTTTCGGCGTACGGGTGGCCATGATGCCAAAGGTACGACGGAGACACCGCTGTACGCGCGTAGGCTCGCCGGTGTCCTGGCAACCGCGTTACGTCCCCGGCGTGTTGCGTTCATTCCCTGACCCGGGTCGTGGAGACCGCCTCGAAGGCGGACTGCATCGCCGCCACCCGGTCGGCCAGGTCCTTGACCGCCTCCCGGACCCCCTCGTCCTCCGAGGCGGCCCCGGACATGCCCGCCAGGCGCGACTCGACCGCTCCCAGCCGCTGCGCGAAGTCCGCCAGGGCCTCGTGGTCCTGGACGAGCTGGGCGAGCAGCGCCGCCTGCTCCATCAGCACGGCGGTCTTGCGGAACAGCTCCATGAAGACCGCCACCTTGGACCGGAGCACCCACGGGTCGAAGGGCTTGGTGAGGTAGTCGACCGCGCCCACCGCGTATCCCCGGAAGGCCGCGCCCGAGCTGGGCTCGGTGCCGGTCAGGAAGATGATGGGCACGTCGCGGGTCTGGTCGAGCCGCTTGATGTGGGTGGCGGTCTCGAAGCCGTCCATGCCGGGCATGAGCACGTCGAGCAGCACGACCGCGAAGTCGTGGCGCAGCATCAGCTTCATCGCCTCGGGCCCCGACCTGGCCTTGAACAGCAGTTGCTGCAGCGGCCTGAGCACGGCCTCCAGCGCGATGAGACTTTCCTCGTTGTCGTCCACCAGCAGGATCTTGACCTGACGGTTCATCCGTCGCTCTCCCCCTCTCCCGCGAGCCACCCCCGCATCACCTCCAGGAGCTGGTCGAGGTCAACGGGTTTGGGCACGTAGTCGGAGGCGCCGCAGGAGATCGTCTTCTCCCGGTCGCCCGGCATCGCCTTGGCGGTGAGCGCGATGATCGGCAGGTCGGCGAACCTCGGCATCTCCCGTACGGCGGCGAGCGTCTCGTAGCCATCCATCTCGGGCATCATCACGTCCATGAGGACGAGCGAGATCTCCTCGTCCCGCTCCAGCGCCTCGATGCCCTCCCTGCCGTTCTCGGCGTAGACGATCTCCATGCCGAGCCGGCCGAGCACGTGGGTCAGGGCGTACACGTTGCGGATGTCGTCGTCCACGATGAGCACCCGCCGGCCCGCGAACACCGCCGCGAGCGGGCCGTCCTTGAGCCGGGTGAGGTTGGGGGCGGACTGCCACAGGTCCTCGCCGTCCGCCGCCGGCCACTCGGCGTGCGGCGGCGCGGCGCGGGTCTCCGCCGCCTCCGGCGAGGGCTGCTCCACCGCCCACTCGGGCTCGCCGGCCAGGTTGGAGGCGGGGCAGCTGGCGGGCACGTACAGCGTGAACGTGCTGCCCACGCCCGGGGTGCTGCTGGCGTGGATCTCGCCGCCGAGCAGGCGGGCGATCTCGCTGCTGATCGACAGGCCCAGGCCGGTGCCGCCGTATTTGCGGCTGGTGGTGCCGTCGGCCTGCTGGAAGGCGCCGAAGATGGCCGGCAGCTTGTCGGCCGCGATGCCGATGCCGGTGTCGCTGACCGCGAACGCGATCATCGGGCGGCCACCGGGATCCGGCCGGTCCTCGGCGACCGAGACCGCCAGTCGCACCTCCCCCGCGGAGGTGAACTTGACCGCGTTCGACAGAAGGTTGCGCAGGATCTGCTGGAGGCGGCGCTCGTCGTTGTACAGCTCGCGCGGGGTGCGCGGGCCCACCTCGATCTCCAGCTTGAGCCCCCGGTCCACGGTGAGCGGCCGGAAGGTGGCGTCCACGTAGTCGAGCAGCTTGCTCAGCGGCAGCTTCTCCGGGCGTACGTCCATCCGCCCGGCCTCGATCTTGGACAGGTCGAGGATGTCGTTGATGAGCTGGAGCAGGTCGCTGCCGGCGTTGTGGATCGTGGTGGCGAACTCGACCTCCTGCTCCGACAGGTTCGCCTCGGGGTTGTCGGCCAGCAGCCTGGCCAGGATGAGCAGGCTGTTGAGCGGGGTGCGCAGCTCGTGGGACATGTTGGCCAGGAACTCCGACTTGTAGCGCGAGGAGGTGGCCAGCAGGTGGGCCTTCTCCTCCAGCGCGGCGTTGGACCTGCGCAGCTCGGCCTGCTGGCGCTGCAGCTCGTCGGAGCGGCCCTGGAGCTGCTGGGCCAGGCGCTGCGACTCCGACAGCAGCGCCTCGGTGCGGGCGTTGGCGATGATGGTGTTGATCGCGACGCCGATGGTGACCACGAACTTGTCGAAGAAGGCCAGGTGCACGTCGCTGAACCGGCTGAACGAGGCCAGCTCGATCACCCCGAGCACCTTGTCCTCGAACACGATGGGCAGCACCACCACGCTGGCCGGCGCGGCCTCCCCCAGCCCCGAGTGGACCTTGATGTAGCCGGGCGGCACGTCCTCGAGCAGGATGCGCTTGCGCTCCAGCGCGGCCTGCCTGATCAGGCCGGGCCCGGGAGTGCCCTGGCCGGGCAGCACGTCGTGGGCGGCGCCGTAGCCGGCGATGAAGGCCAAGGAGCCGTCGAGCGAGTCGGCGTCGGTCAGGAAGAAGGCGCCGTACTGGGCGTTGACCAGCGGTGTCAGCTCGCGCAGGATCAGGTCGGCCACCTCGACCAGGTTCCGGTGCCCCTGCATGAGGCCGGCGATGCGGGCCAGGTTGCTCTCCAGCCAGTCCTTGGCGCGGGTGGTCTCGCGCAGGTTGGCGACCATGAGGTTGACGTTGTTCTTCAGCTCGGCGACCTCGCCCTTGGCCTCCAGGCTGATCGAGCGGCTCAGGTCGCCGTTGGCCACGGCGCTGGCCACCTCGGCGATGGCGCGCACCTGGGTGGTGAGGTTGCCGGCGAGCTCGTTGACGTTCTTGGTGAGGCGTTCCCAGGTGCCGTAGACGCCCTCGACCTCGGCCTGGCCGCCCAGCCTGCCTTCCGAGCCGACCTCGCGGGCCACCCGGGTCACCTCGGAGGAGAACGACGACAGCGTGTCGACCATGGTGTTGATCGTGGTCTTGAGCTCGAGGATCTCGCCCCGGGCGTCCACGTCGATCTTCTTGTACAGGTCGCCGTTGGCCACGGCGGTGGCGACCTGGGCGATGTTGCGTACTTGGCTGGTGAGGTTGGAGGCCATGAAGTTCACGTTGTCGGTCAGGTCCTTCCACACCCCGCTCACCCCCCGCACCTGCGCCTGACCGCCCAACCGGCCCTCCGTGCCCACCTCGCGGGCCACCCGGGTCACCTCGTCCGCGAACGCCGACAGCTTGTCCACGGTGGCGTTGATGGTGTCCTTGAGCTGCAGGATCTCTCCGCGCGCGTCCACGGTGATCTTCTTGGACAGGTCGCCGTTGGCGATGGCCGTGGTGACCATGGCGATGCTGCGTACCTGGCTGGTGAGGTTGGAGGCCATGAAGTTCACGTTGTCGGTCAGGTCCTTCCACACCCCGCTCACCCCCCGCACCTGCGCCTGACCGCCCAACCGGCCCTCCGTGCCCACCTCGCGGGCCACCCGCGTCACCTCGTCCGCGAACGCCGACAGCTGCCCCACCATCGTGTTGATGGTGTCCTTGAGCTGCAGGATCTCGCCGCGCGCGTCCACGGTGATCTTCTTGGACAGGTCGCCGTTGGCCACCGCCGTCGTCACCTGCGCGATCGAGCGCACCTGGGTGGTGAGGTTGGAGGCCATGAAGTTGACGTTGTCGGTCAGGTCCTTCCAGGTGCCGAGCACGCCCTTCACCTCGGCCCGGCCGCCGAGCTGCCCTTCGGTGCCGACCTCGCGGGCCACCCTGGTCACCTCGCTGGCGAACGCCGAGAGCTGGTCGACCATGGTGTTGACGGTCAGCTTGAGCTCCAGCAACTCGCCGGTGGCCTCGACCGTCACCTGCCTGGTCAGATCACCCCTGGCCACGGCGGTGGTCACGACGGCGATGTCACGCACCTGGGCCGTCAGCCGCCCGGCCATGGCGTTGACCGCCTCGGTCACGTCGCGCCAGCTCCCCGACATGCCCTGCACCTTCGCCCGGCCGCCGAGCCGCCCCTCGGTGCCGACCTCGCGGGCCACCCTGGTCACCTCGCCGGAGAACAGCGCGAGCTGCTCGACCATGCGGTTGACCGCCTTGCCCATCAGGCGGAGTCCGCCGCGCAGCGGCCGGTCGTCCTCCTGCAGGTCGACCCGTTTCGACAGGTCGCCGTCCGCGACCGCGTTGAGCACCCTGGTGGCCTTGGCCGCCGGGATGACCAGCGCGTCGATGAGCGTGTTCACCGCCGCCACGTTGACCGCCCAGCTACCCGTGCCGGGGCTCGGGCTGAGCCGCTCGTCGAGCCGCCCGCGCCTGGCCACCTCGGTGCGCAGCCGGGTCAGCTCGTTCGAGAGGTGCTCGTTGCGGTCGATCACCTGGTTGAACGTGGTGGCCAGCTCGGCGAGGAGCGGATCGTCCGGCAACTCCAGTCGCGTGCGGAAGTTCCCGTCACGCAGCCCGCGCAGGGCCACGAGCAGCGGACGGAGGTCCGCCGGATGGATCGATCCATGCGTGTAAGGGGAGTCCAACTGCGCGACCATGGAGGCCTTCTTCACAACTGGAGGTATCGACGGCATCAGTCTGCCACTCTGAGAGTGACCGAACTGCCACATCGAGTGATGTTCTAGGACGCAGAGTGGACACGACCAGGGTGTCGAGCACGGCCTTCGACGGCACTCCGCACGCACCGGCGCACGCGCGCAAGTTCGTCCGGCAGGTCCTCGGCGAATGGCGCCTGAGCCATCTCGCCGAGGACGCCGTGCTGCTGACCAGCGAACTCGTCACGAACGCCGTGGTGCACGCGGGCACCGGCGTCGAGCTGACCTGCCGCCTGGACGTCGATGCCACCCCGGCGAAACTCGAGATCGAGGTCGACGACCACCATCCCACGCGCACCGTGCCGGCCGCCGGGCCCGCCCCCGCCGAGGGTGCCCTGCCCACTTCCGGGCGCGGCCTGGCGCTCGCCCGGATGCTGGCCGACGCCTGGGGTGTCACCTACACCAGGACGGCCAAGCGCGTCTGGGTACGCATGGAGCTCGGCGAGGGCTGCGACCGCCAGGAGTCCCTGGCCGGCCCGCCCGCCCTGGTCCCGGCCCCCGTCGTGGGACCCCTCGAGACCCTGCACGTCGGCGTGGTGGTCGCCGATCTCGACGGGGTGGTGGAGTCGTGGAACTCCGAGGCCCAGCAGCTGCTCGGCTGGCCGCCCGAGCAGGCGATCGGCCGGTCGCTGAAGGAGCTGGTGGCCTGGCGCGGCCACGGCCCGTACGCGCTGTCCCTGGCCGACACGCTGGGCCTGGGCCGCTGGCGGGGCGAGGCGCGCATGCGGCACCGCGACGGCGGGCTCATCCCCGTCTACGTCTCCCACATGCGCTCCCGGGGGCACTCAGGGGAGCGCAGGGCGATCTGGATGATCGTGGGCAGCGACCACCGCTACGTCCTGACGCCGCCGCCCGCGCCGCTGCGCAGGGAGGCGGGCCGGCGGATCAAGGAGCTGCTCGACCAGGACATGCCGTTCACCGAGCTGCTCGACACGATCGCCCAGATCGTGCAGATGTCCAGCGGCGGCGACGCCGCTTACGTGCTGCTGGCCGCCGAGGGCGGCAACCGGTTCGGCGTGGCGGCGGGCGCGGGCGCGACGGCCGGGTTGGTGGGCGTGCTGGCCACGGACGTGTTCGGCGGCGACCGCAGGACGCCGTCGCTGACGGAGGACCTGCTCGCCGAGGACGTCGAGCTGGCCCAGCAGCTGCGCGCCAGGTCCCTGGCCTGCGCGCCCCTGCTCGTGACCGGCGAGGTGATCGGCTACCTCGTGGTCACGGCCGCCCAGCAGAACCGCTTCGACCAGGAGCTCACGGTCAGCCTGCAGCACATCGCCGACCAGGTGGCGGTGCCCGTGCAGCGCGAGCGGCTGGCCGAGCAGGACCGGGCCCACCGGGGGCGGCTGTCGTTCCTGGCCGAGGCGGGCGAGCTGCTGGCGGGCGTGCACGACGACGAGC
The DNA here is from genome assembly GCF_052246675.1 of Nonomuraea sp. KM90. Lineage (NCBI taxonomy): Bacteria > Bacillati > Actinomycetota > Actinomycetes > Streptosporangiales > Streptosporangiaceae > Nonomuraea > Nonomuraea sp. KM90. Next base: position 110,885 of record NZ_JBQQCB010000006.1, read on the forward strand.
TGATCGCGGCGCTGACCGCGCAGCTCGTGGTGCCCAAGATCGCGACGTGGGCGGCCGTCTACCTGACCGACCTGACCGGCATGACCAGGCTCGCCCACGTCTGGCACAGCGAGGAGCGCCACAACGCCGACCTGCGCAAGTCGCTGCCCGCCATCCCCCGGACGGCGCTCACCGAGGTGAGCTGGCCCGTGGGCCCCGAGACGGTGCTGGCCTTCCCGCTGCTCACGCAGGGCAGGTCGCACGGCGCGCTGGTGATCGGCCGCTCCGAGCCGACGCTGCCGCTGGAGCTGGCCGACCTGCTGGCGGATCTGTGCCGCCTGGTGGCGCTCAACCTGCACACGGCCATGCTGTACGCCAGGCAGGCGACCACCTCCCGGGTGCTGCAGCGCAGCCTGCTGCCCATGCGCGTGGCGCCCATGCCGGGCCTGGAGTCCGCGGTGGTCTACGAGCCGGCCGAGGAGGGCGCGGACGTCGGGGGCGACTTCTACGACCTGTTCACGGTGGCCGACCACTGGTGCTTCGCGCTGGGCGACGTGTGCGGCAGCGGCCCCGAGGCGGCCGCCGTCACGGGGCTGGCCCGGCACGCCGTACGCCTGCTGGCCAAGGAGCACTACACCGTGGCCGACATCCTCGACCGGCTCAACCACGCGCTGCTGGAGGAGGGTGACGAGGGCCGGTTCCTCAGCCTCCTGTGCGGCGAGCTGACCCCGCTCCCGCAGGGCGGCGCGCTGTGCACGATCGCCTCCGCCGGCCATCCGCCGCCGCTGCTGCTGCGGGCCGACGGCGAGGTCGAGGCGGTGGCGACCCCGCAGTTGCTGCTCGGCATCGAGGCCGGCGCCAGGTTCTACGTGGAGACCTTCGAGCTGGCGCCGGAGGAGGTGCTGCTGTGCGTCACCGACGGCGTGACCGAGCGGCGCGACGGCGACCGGCTGCTGGACGACGGCGACGGCCTGTCGGCGATCCTGGCCGGCTGCGCGGGGCTGAGCGCCCACGCGGTGGCCGAGCGGGTGCGGCACGCGGTCGAGACGTTCGCCGCCCAGCCGGTCCAGGACGACGTGGCCCTGCTGGTGATCAAGGCCGCCGCCACCCTGCGTCCGGTCAGATGAACCGGTACGTCGTGGTGGAGGTGCGGCGCTCGCCCGGCCGCAGCACGGTGGAGGGGAACTGCGGCTGGTTGGGCGCGTCGGGGTAGTGCTGCGTCTCCAGGCACAGCCCGGCGAACGGCCCGTACGGCGTCGCGGTGCCGTCCAGCATGCTGCCGGCGTAGAACTGCACGCCCGGCTCGGTGGTGGTGACCTCCATGGTCAGCCCGCCGGCCGTCACCCTGACGGCGCCGTCGAGCACGAAGCAGTGGTCGTAGCCGCCGTCGTACCGCTCGCCCACGGCGTGCGGCTCGGTGAAGTCGAACGGCGTGCCCTTGACCGGCGCCAGTTCGCCCGTGGGGATCTTGTCCTCGTCCACCGGCAGGTAGTGCTCGGACTCCATCCGCACGACGTGGTCGAGCACGTCGCCGCCGCCCTTGAGGTTGAAGTAGGAGTGGTTGGTCAGGTTGACCACGGTCGGCGCGTCGGTCTCGGCCGCGTAGTCGATGCGGAGGGCGTCGTCCTCCAGCGTGTACGTGACCGAGGCGGTCAGCGTGCCCGGGTAGCCCTGGTCGCCGTCGGGGCTGGTCAGCGTGAGCGTCACCGACGAGTCCGTGCGGGCGGCGATCGTCCACACCTTGCTGTCGAAGCCCTCGGTGCCGCCGTGCAGGCTGTTGGGGCCGTTGTTGGCCGGCAGCCGGTATTCGGTCCCGTCGAGGGTGAAGCGGGCGTTCGCGATGCGGTTGCCGTACCTGCCGACGACCGCGCCGAAGTAGCGGCTGCGCGTCAGGTAGTCCTCGATCGTGTCCAGCCCGAGCACGACGTTGACCCCGGACACCTCCAGCGTGCGCACGACGGCCCCGTAGGTGAGCACCTCGGCGCGCAACCGTCCCGACGACAGCTCTACGCGCTCGACCTGCTGGCCCGACGGCAGCGTTCCGAAGATCATGTTTGTGCCCTTCCCGTGGACTCGCGGACTATGAGGGCGGTGTCGAGGGTCACTGTCGCGCCCTCGCCCCCAGACTGCAGCAGCAGATCGACGGCCATCCTCCCCGCCGCCACGGCCGGCATGGCGACAGTGGTCAGCTTGGGCCGGTTGAGCCGTCCCGGAAGGATGTCGTCGAACCCGATCACACTTATCTGGTCTGGTACCCCTATCTCCATCGCCGCCAGCCCCTCAATGAGGCCGAGCGCGACGAGGTCGTTGTAGGCCAGCACCGCGGTGGCCCCGCACGCCGCCACTTCGGGAGCCACGGCCAGGCCGCCGGCCTCCGTTGGCTGGTTGGGGCCGAAGAAGATCAGGTCGAGCCCGGCCGCCTCGGCGGCCGCGCCCTGCATCTCGTTGCTGGTCCACGAGCCGATCGGCCCGGACACGAGCGCGATCCGGTGGTGGCCGAGCCCGGCCAGGTGCTCCAGCGCGAGCTTGGCGCCCTGGGCGACGTTCATGAGCACGGCGGGCATGCCCTTGATGCGCCGGTTCACCACCACGAACGGCACGTCCTCGGCCAGGCGCTCGATCATCTTGTTCGACAGGCGGGGGCTGCACAGCAGGACGCCGTCCACCTGCTTGGTGAACGTCCTGATGAGCTCTTCCTCGACCCTCGGGTCCTCGTCGGTGTCGGCCACGAACACGTGGTAGTCACGCCCTCTGGCCTGCGCCTGGGCGGCCTTGATGAGGGGCGGGAAGAACGGGTTGGAGATGTCGGCCACGATGAGGCCCATGTTGAAGGTGCGTCCTGTGGTGAGCGCCCTGGCCGCCCGGTTGGGCCGGTAGCCCAGATCGTCGGCGGCGGCCAGCACCCGGCTCCTGGTGGCAGGATTGACCAGGTGCGGCGCGGAGAAGGTACGGGACACGGTGGACACGTGCACGCCGCACGCGCGCGCCACGTCCTTGATCGTCGCCGCCATCGCCGTCCTCCCTTGCAAACGGTTGCCAGATCAAACCTTGACCTTTACGCCTAGCGCCGTCAAGGTTCTTGCAACCGGTTGCCAAGACGGGGCCCCTGACCCGTCCCTTTTGCCCCCTCGCCTTCCTTCCCCGAGCGACCCCGGCGCGCACCCTTCGTCCTGCCGATGAGCCCCAGCCCGCGCCCCCGCCGGTGAGCCCAGCCCGCGCCCACCCTCCCCGCCGATGGGGCCCGGCCCGCGCCTTCCTCCCTGGAAGGACCCCGCCGGAGTACGGCGGGGAAGCGGCTCAGGCGGGTGTCACCACTTGCCCCCCAGCTCGTTCAACGTGAAGATCCCCCCGGCCCGGTGGTGCAGCGGCTCCGACAGGTCGGGCTCACCCTGCTCCTCGATGAGCGCCGCGGCGAAGGGCTCAGAAGAGTCTTCGGAGACGAACCCGATGGCTTCCGCCTCCTGCAACGACCACCACCGCCGCGGGCTGTCGGAGACGCCCCAGACCACGTGATACCCCGGAGCGGTGAGCCCCGCCTCGACCAGCCGGGCCAGGTCGTCGGGCGAGATCCAGGTGGCCAGCCCCCGCGTGTCGGCGGGCCCCTCGTTGCAGGTGCCGAGCCGGACCACGGTGACGTTCATGCCGAAACGATCGTGGAAGAGGCTGCCCAGGGCCTCCATGACGACCTTGCTCACGCCGTAGTAGGTGTCGGGCCGCGGGAAGGCGTAGTCAGGCAGGTCCTCACCGGACTCCGGCCTGGTCTGGAAGCCGGCCGCGTGGTGGCTGCCCATGAGGACGACGTGCTCGACCCCCTCCTTGTACGCCGCCTCCAGCAGCACCTGGGTCCCGTGGATGTTGGCCTGCACGATGTCGGCCCAGGGATGTTCCCTGCTCTGGCCGCCCAGGTGCAGCACGGCGTCCACGCCCTTCATCGCCTCGGCCACGGGGACCGGATCGGCCAGGTCGGCCGTCACCCACTCCTCCCCCGGCCCCGGTTCGATCGGGTGAATATCGGAAAGCCGCAGCGTACGGCCTTCACGGGCGAGCCGTGGGCGAAGCAGCGTCCCGACCTTTCCGGCGGCTCCTGTCATGAGAATGCGCATGCATCCATGATGTACACGAATCTGGCCGAAATTCACATCCTTGAATATTGACCGTGAGCCATGCCACTAGTTACGTTCACAGGCACACATCCAAGTCCACGACTCATGTCCACATATGTGAACAGGAGGCGGTCTGATGTCACGTCGTCTGCTGGGAGTCGCCATCATGGCGACTCTGGCCGTTGGACTGACAGGCTGCGGTTCCGGGGGATCAACAAGTTCGGACAACACGTTGGAGATCTGGATCAGGCAGGCGCCCGATTCCGACTCCGCCAAGACCGCCAAGAAGCTGGCCGACGCATTTACCAAGGCCAGTGGGGTGCCAACGAAAGTCGTCGCCCTTTTCGACGACTTCGAGACCAAACTCAACCAGCAGGCGGCGCAAAAAGACCTTCCCGACATCGTCATCAACGACACCGCCCAACTGGGCAACATGCAGTCTCAGGGCTGGCTCCAGCCGGTCGACAAGGCCGCGCTGGCCGGCGGCGACAAGCTGGCGGAAACGGCCTGGAAGGCCGCCACCGGCAGCGACGGCAAGCAGTACGCGGCCCCGTTCTCCGCCCAGGCGTTCGCGCTGATCGTCCGCAAGGACTGGCGCGAGAAGGTGGACATGGAGCCGCCCGCGACCTGGGAGGACCTCGCCAAGCTGGCCACGGCGTTCACCGAGAAGGACCCCGACGGCAACGGCCAGAAGGACACCTCCGGCTTCGTCGCCCCGGCGGGCACCAAGCGCGGCTACGCCTCCTGGTACGCCTCCTCGCTCATCTACGCCAACGGCGGCGACTTCATCAAGTCCACCGGCAACGGCAAGTACGCCGCCACGGTGAACGACCCCAAGACCGTCGAGGCCGTCCAGTACCTGCAGGACCAGTTCTGCAAGACCAAGACCGTCAACCCCGGCGCCGTCAGCAACGACACGACCGTCACGCACGAGGTCTTCGAGAAGGGCCAGGGCGGCATCTACCTGGTGGGCCCGTACGTGCTGGCCAGGTTCGTCAACAGCATCGGCACCGACAAGATCGAGGTCCTGCCCGTGCCCAAGGGCCCGTCGGGCGGCCCCGGCACGCTCGGCGAGGGCGAGAACGTCTACATGATGGCCGGCTCCAAGAACCAGGAGGCACAGAAGAAGTTCGCCGAGTTCGCGATCTCGCCCGAGGGCCAGAAGATCGGCATGAACAAGGACGCCAACGGCGCCATCGTCCGCCTGCCCGTCAACACCACGGTGGACATGTCCGCCGAGCGGCAGGATCCGCGCTGGAAGGTGTTCCAGGAGTCGTACGCGAACGCCGTCTACGCGCCGCCGGTGCCCAACTGGGCGCCGATCCGCCAGACCTCCGCCGACTCCATCAACGCCGTCTGGGCCGACTGCTCCGCCGACGTGAAGTCGGCGATGGATCAGCTCAACACCAAGCTGACCCAGGAACTGCAGAGCCAGAAAGCGTCATGACCAGCACACTCGCCCCGTCCTCTCGCCGGACGGCGCCCCCCGGCCACCGCCCCAAATCGGTGCGGTGGCGGGGGCCGCTGATCGCCTGGCTGTTCCTGGCACCCGCGCTGCTGCTCTTCCTGTACTTCAAGTTCATCCCGATGTTCGTGGGCCTGTGGAAGAGCCTGTTCAAGGTCCAGACCTTCCTCGGTGACGAGTGGGTCGGCACGCAGAACTACCAGACGATCATCTCCGACGACGAGTTCGGCGCGGCGATCTGGCACAGCGTCGTGCTGGCGCTGGGCACCACCGTCGGCTCCATCGTGCTGGGCCTCGGGCTGGCGCTGCTCACCGAGGGGCCCGCCCGATACCTGTGGTTCGTCAGGACCGCGGCCTTCCTGCCGGTCGTCACCACGATGGCGGCCGTGGCCGAGGTGTGGCGCATCATGTTCCACCCCGCCGACAGCGGGATGCTCAACATCGTCATCGGCTGGGTGGGCATCGATCCACAGCCCTGGCTGGCCAGCGAGGACTCCTCGTTGTGGTCGATCATGCTGATGAGCATCTGGCGCGGCACCCCGTACGACATGATGATCTTCCTGGCCGGTCTGGTGGGCGTGGACCGCACGCTGTACGAGGCGGCGGCCGTGGACGGCGCGTCGACCTGGCGGCGGCTGCGGCACATCACGCTGCCGGCGCTGCGGCCGGTGTTCTGGATCCTGTTCACGCTGGCGGCCATTCGCGGCCTGCGGGTGTTCGTCGAGGTCTACGTGCTCACGAACGGAGGGCCGAACGGCTCCTCCGAGGTGCTGATGACCTTGATCTACAAGCTCGGGTTCCAGAAGAACGAGCTGGGGGTCGCCTCGGCGGGCGGGATCGTGCTGTTTCTGGCCACGCTGGCGCTCACGGTGATCGTGCAGATGCTGCGCAGGAGGCAGACGAGATGAGGTTCGACAGCGCGCTGGGACTGGAGTCGCGGCGGGGCCCGCTGGCCGTCGCCGGAAAGATCCTGATTTATGGGCTTATGGTGGTGGTTTTCACCGGGCCGCTGGTCGGGCTGCTGATGAGCTCGTTCAGCAAGACGCTCGACCCCACCTCCTTCACCCTCTGGCCGGACGACTTCACCCTGGAGAACTTCATCCAGGCCCAGGACAAGAACGTCTATCTCTACCTGCTCAACTCGTTCATCGTCGTGGGCTTCGGGCTGCTGCTGCAGATGCTGGTGAGCGTCTTCGCCGCGTACTCGCTGGCCCGCAAGAAGTTCCGCGGCATGACGTTCGTGATGCTGCTCATGCTCACCACGATGATGCTCCCCGAGGAGATCATCGCGATTCCCCTCTCCCTCGTCCTGGCCGACCTGCCGCTGCTGCATCTCAACCTGATCGGGACGTACGCCGGGATGATCCTGCCGGTCGGCGCCTGGGGCTTCTCCATCCTCGTGATGACCGAGTTCATGAAGGAGGTGCCGGTCGAGCTGGAGGAGGCCGCGCGCATCGACGGCGCCGGCGAGCTGCGGATCTTCGCCACGATCATCATGCCGCTGTGCCGCCCCGCGCTCGGCGTGATCGGCGTCTTCGGCTTCACGATGATCTGGGACCAGTACCTGCTCCCCCTGATCGTCGCGCCGGAGTCGGACATGTGGACCCTGCCCATCGCACTGCGCTCGCTCCGCTCCGACGAGGAGGTCGGGATCGGCGTGCTGCTCGCGGCCTCGCTGCTGGCGCTGCTGCCCTCGATCATCGCGTTCCTGGCGTTCCAGCGGCAGTTCATGCGCGGTCTCACAAGCGGCGCGGTCAAGGGTTAGGTGTCCATGTATCTGGACGGTATCCAATATCCTGGATCTCCGAAGCCGCCGAAGGATACGAGATGGGATGAGTATGGAGCCCCAGCTGGTCAAGTCCGCGGAACGGACGGTACGCATCCTCGAAACGCTCGCCGAATCACACGACCACATGACGCTGTCGGAGCTCCAGCAGCGGACCGGCTTTCCGCGCAGCAGCCTGCACGCCCTCATGCGCACCCTGGTCGAGCTCAACTGGGTGGAGACCGACTCGGCCAGGTCGGCGTTCGGGATCGGGCCGCACGCGCTGCTGACCGGCACGGCGTACCTCGACAAGGACCCCGCGCTGCCGTTCGCGCAGGAGAGCTTGGAGGACTTGCGGGACGAGATCGGGCAGACCGTGCACTTCGCCCGGCGGGACGGCGCGCACGTGCTCTACCTCGCGACCCGGGACTCCCGCGAGGCCGACCACATCATCCCGAGGGTGGGCCGGCGGCTTCCCGCCCACGTCACGGCGCTCGGGCAGGTGCTGCTCGCCCAGCTCACCGATGACGAGGTCGAGGCGCTGCTGCCGCAACCCCTGGCCGGGCTGACCGAGCACACCCTCACCGACCTGACCAAACTGACAGGAGAGCTCGACCAGGTCCGCACCAGGGGCTGGTCGTACGAACGCGAGCAAGGCACGCTGGGCGTGGCCTGCGTGGCCGTGGCGGTCGACTACCGCATCCCGGCCACGGACGCGATCAGCTGCTCGATGCCGGCGGGCCTCGCGGCCGGCGAGGTCGAGCGGATCACCGAAGCGGTTATCAAGCACACCCGAAAGCTGGCTGCGACCCTCCGCAGGGAGGGCATCCGCTAGAAAGGATCGTAGATGCGGCTGGACGGCGTTCTCTTCTTTCCGGTCACCCCGTTCGGGCCCGGCGGCGACCTCGCCGAACCCGCGCTGGCCCGGCACGTCGCCGAGGGGGTCGCGGCGGGGGCTGGAGGGGTGTTCGCCGCGTGCGGCACCGGCGAGTTCAACGCACTCGACGTCGAGGAGTACACCCGGGTCGTGGCCACCTCGGTCACGGCCACCGCCGGCCGCGTCCCGGTCTTCGCCGGCGCCGGCGGCCCGCTGCCGACCGCCAGGTCCATCGCCCGCGCCGCGGCCGCGCAGGGCGCCGACGGGCTGCTGCTGATGCCTCCCTACCTGGTCACAGGCCCTGCCTCCGGCCTGGTGCGGTACGTCCGCGAGGTGGCCGAGGCGGGCGGGCTCCCCGTCGTCATCTACCAGCGCGGCACCGCCCGCTTCACCCCGGAGGCCGTGGCCGAGCTGGCCCGGGTGCCGAACGTCGTGGGCTTCAAGGACGGCCTGGGCGACTTCGACCTGCTGCAGCGCATCATCCTGACCGTGCGTCAGGTGACGGAGGACTTCACGTTCTTCAACGGCCTGCCGACCGCCGAGCTGACCGTACCCGCGTACCGGGGGCTCGGGGTGAGCCTGTACTCGAGCGCGGTGTTCGCGTACGCACCGGAGATCGCGCTCGCCTTCCACAAGGCGGTGACGGGCGGGGACGAGGTGCTGGTGCAGCGGCTCCTGACCGGCTTCTACCTGCCGCTCGTACAACTGCGCGACCTCGTGCCCGGGTACGCGGTGGCGCTGGTCAAGGCGGGGGTGCGGATGCGGGGGCTGGAGGTGGGGGGCGTACGGGCACCGCTGGTGGACCCGACGACGGAGCACCTGGCGACGCTGGAGCGCATCATCGCCACCGGCCTGGAAATAGCCGCCCCCTGACCCCACCACCACACGACCACTGGCCCACCACCAGCACTCCCCGCACAACGCTGGCCAACCACCCACACCCCGCGCACGACCTCAAGCCACTCCCGACACTTCCCACCGCGGCCGGGCCCCCACCCGCACCCTCACGGGACCCGACCCACCACCGACCAGCCGGCCGCCGACGCTCACCGGCCTGGCGATGTGGAGATCCCCACCTCTCAGCCAGACCGGCGAGCCACACTCCGAACCCCGAACCCAATGAGCCCAGCACGGCCAAGCACAGCGCAGTAAGCTCAGCCCAGCGCAGCATGGCACAACACAGCTCCGCCCAGACCAGCACGGCACGGCGCAGCTCAGCCCAACGCAGCTCAGCCCACCCCAGCACGGCCAAGCACAGGGCAGTTCCGCCCAGCCGAACTCCGCCCAGCCGAACTCCGCCCAGCTCAGCTCAGCTCAGCTCAGGCGACCATCCACCCTCCGCGGGATGGACAGCGGGTTGCCCTCCTTGAGCTCATCCGGCAGCAGCGCCTCCGGCCAGTCCTGGTAAGCCGTGGGCGCCAGCCACCGACCGATCGCCGTGGCCCCCACAGACGTGTAGGACGTCGTGGCGGCAGGCCACGGACCGCCATGATGCATGGCCCAGCACACCGCGACCCCGGTCGGCCACCCGTTCCAGATGAGCCGCCCGGCCTTCCGCTCCAGGACGTCGACGAGCTCAGTGGCCTCATCCGCGTCCGTGCCGTGCAGGGTCGCGGTCAACGACCCGTCGAGCCGCTCAAGCACCGGCTGCAGGTCCGAAATTTCGCGATAAGTCACCACGATCGACGCCGGACCGAAGCACTCCTCGCCGATGTGCGGCAGCTTGGCCGCGAACGTGTCGAGATCGGCGGTGAACACCTTGGGCGTGACCGCCCAGCTGCCCTCCCCCGGCTTGCCCTCGGCCAGCAGGTCCAGCTCGCCCAGCCGCTCGATGCCCCCGAGGTATCCGTCCCGGATCCGTTCGGCCAGCATGGGCCCGCCGGTGGTGCCCCCGACGGCCTCCACGAGCGCGTTGCGCAGCTCGTCACCCTCGGGCACGAACACGAGCCCCGGATTCGTGCAGAACTGCCCGACCCCCATCGTCAGCGACCCGGCGAACCCCGTGGCCACCTCCTTGACCGGCGCCGACGGCAGCACGACCACGGGATTGACGCTACCGAGCTCGCCGAAGAACGGGATCGGCACCTCCCGCTCGTCGATCAGCTTCTGGATCGCCTTCCCACCGGCCACTGACCCGGTGAACCCGGCGGCGACCACGCCGGGGTGCTGCACGAGATCGATACCGGCCTGCATGCCCTGAACCAGGCCCAGCAGGTCGGGGTTCGGCAGCGCCTCCCGTACGATCTTCGCGACCCGCTCGGACGTGTTCGGATGCCCGGGGTGCGCCTTCACGACGACGGGGCACCCGGCGGCCAGCGCGGAGGCGGTGTCACCCCCGGCCACCGAGAACGCGAACGGGAAGTTGCTGGCCGCGAACACGGCCACGACGCCCTTCAGCGGGTGCTTCATCCGCCGCACGTCCGGCCGGGGCGGCGTGAGCGAAGGATCGGCATGATCGATGATGGCCTCCAGGTAGCCACCATCCCTGATCACGTCGGCGAAGAGCCTGAACTGCCCCGCCGTACGCGCCACCTCGCCGCGCAGCCGTACCTCGCCGAGCGCGGTCTCCTCGTCGGCGAGCTGCCACAGCTCGTCCACGTGTGCGGCGAGCGCGTCGGCGACGGCCTCCAGCGCGACGGCCCGCTCGGCCGCCGAGGTCGCCCGCCAGGCCGCTCCGGCGGCGGCCGCAGCAGAAACGATCATGTCGACCCCGGCGCTGTCGGTCTCGGGCAGGGCGGCGCCCACGGTTCCGCCTGTCCTGGGGTCGTGTCCGTAGATCATCGAATGGCCCTTCGGAGTCTTGACACTTCTTCAGCCTGATTCTTACAGTTGCGGCAACTTGTCCACAAATCTGGCTATTGTTCACATATATGGACGGCGAGATGATCATCAGGCAGATCCACGTAACTCCCGTTGCCTTCCGGGATCCGCCCCTCTTGAACGCCGCCGGAGTCCACGAGCCGTGGGCTCTCCGTACCATTGTCGAGGTCGTCACCGACGAAGGTCTGACCGGGTTGGGCGAGACCTACGGTGACCTCGATCATCTCGGCAAGGTGCGCGAGTGCGCGCAGGCGCTGATCGGCCTCGACGTTCATGCCCTGAACACGATGTACGCCCGGATCGGCGCGATCATCGGCGAAGCGGTGACCGACCTGCACGGCCTGACCGGCGTCACCACGACGGAGAAGAGCATCGACCGCATCTTCTCCCCGTTCGAGGTGGCTTGCCTGGACATTCGCGGCAAGGCCGCCGGTGTCCCGGTGTCGGACCTCTTGGGAGGCAAGGTCCGGGACGCGGTGCCGTACAGCGCGTACCTCTTCTACAAGTGGGCAGGCCATCCCGGCGAGGAGCCGGACCGGTTCGGCGCCGCGCTGGACGAGGCCGGCATCGTCGATCAGGCGGGGCTGCTCATCAAGGAGTACGGCTTCAGGTCCATCAAGCTCAAGGGTGGCGTCTTCCCCCCTGACCAGGAGATGGCCGCGATCCGCGCGCTGCACGAGGCGTTCCCCGACGTACCGCTCCGCCTCGACCCCAACGCCGCCTGGTCGGTGGAGACCTCGATCCGCGTCGGCCAGGAACTCGACGGAGCCCTCCAATACCTGGAGGACCCGACCGCCGGCATCCCCGGCATGGCCGAGGTGGCCGCCGCCGTCCCCATGCCCCTGGCCACGAACATGTGCGTGGTCACCCCGGAGCACCTCTCCCCCGCCATAGCGTCCCATGCGATCGGCGTACTCCTCCTGGACCACCACTATTGGGGCGGCCTCGTACGCTCCTCGCACATCGCCGCCATGTGCGACGCTTTCGGCCTGGCCATGTCGATGCACTCCAACTCCCATCTCGGGATCAGCCTGGCGGCCATGACGCACCTGGCCGCCGCCACGCCGAACCTCACGTTCGCCTGTGACACGCACACCCCCTGGCAGGACGGCCAGGACGTGATCCTCCCCGGCGCCCTCCGCTTCGTGAACGGCGCCGTACCGGTCCCCACCGGCCCCGGTCTGGGGGTGGAACTGGACCGGGACATGCTGGCGGTGATGAACGAGCAGTACGAGAGGTGCGGGATCACAGCCCGCGACGACACTTCGTACATGCGACGCATCGACCCCTCCTTCTCAGCAAGCAGACCCCGCTGGTGACCTCTCCCGAACCACCCTCACTGGGCCCTGCGAGAAGCACCCCCAGGCGAACCCCCGCAAGCAGACCCCGCTCGCAAACCCCCGCAAGCGGACCGCTCGCAAACCCTGCTGGCAAACCCCGGCAAGCGGAGCCCACTGGTGAGTCCTCGCAGCCGGACCCGCTCGGAGCGCCTCGCAACCGGACCCTGCCCGCGCATCCCCACTCGCATACCCGGGCAGTCCCCGACAAGCAGCCCCCCTCGCGAACCCTCACAACCAGCCCCCGAGCGAACCCCACTGACGCACCCACCGAGACGCACCACCCTTACGAACACCAGCAGGGGGAAGACCCTTCCGCCGAAGGGCTGATCCGAGACCATCCAGCGAACCGCCCACCGAGACCGTCCAACGGGCCACCCGCCGAGACCACCCACCAAAACCACCAACGAAGAAAGCCGGCCGGGGGAACCAGACCTCCGATGAGCTCCGGCAAACAGACCGAACACCCGATAAACATCGGCAATGAGACCCACTGATGAACATCCTCAAGGAGAACCGCTGGTGAACGTCGCCTACCTCTACCCGTGGGACGTGGTCGGGGACCCGTCAGCCCCCAGCCGTCTGGCAGACCTCGGCGTCCAAGCGGTCGCCCTGGCAGCCAGCTACCACTCGACGAGGGCGGCCACGCCGTACCACCCCGCCCACCGCGTACTGGATGTTCCATATCCGGCCTTCTACCTCCCGATCCGCCCGTCTTCCTGGTCCCGCCTGGTCCCGGCCACCCCCACGTGGACCCCCGCCGACGCCTACCTCCAGGCCAGGGATGCCCTGAAGGCCGCAGGCCTCCAGGTACACGCCTGGACCGTCCTCACCCACAACTCCCACCTGGGCAAAGCCAACCCCGACCTGGCCGTACGCAACGCCTTCGGCGACCCGTACCCCTATGCCCTCTGCCCGGCCCAAGAGGACGTCATCGAGTACTGCGAACACCTGGTCCAGGAGATCCTGGAGGTCGGCGAGCCGGACGGCCTGATCCTGGAGGCCTGCGGCCCGATGGGCTTCGGCCACCAGAGCGTCCACGAGAAGACATCCGGCGCTGACTGGACCCCCGTGGACAACGACCTTCTCTCTCTGTGCTTCTGCGCGAGTTGCGCCCCCCGCTATCCCGAAGAGACAAAGACCGCAGTCCGCACCGCCATAGACCGCGCCACCAACCAAGCTCGGGACACCACCGACCACACTCCACACACCACCAACCAGGCACTCAACACCGCCGACCACGCTGCCAACACCACCGACCAGGCCCCCAGCACCATCGAGGACGCCCTCGGCACATTGGCCGACGAGGTACGCACCATCCGCGTCACCCTGTCAACCGCTCTCCGTCAACGCCTTATCGCCACCGCCCGCAGCACCGCCCCCGAGGTTCCCATCACCCTGCACGCCAACCCGGACCCCTGGGCCACCGGTGCCTTCGCCCCTCTCCCCTCAGGCGAACCGGCAGCAGACGTCCTGGTCGCCAACTGCTGGGGCGACCCCGCCACCGACGCCATCCGCCTCACCCGCCTGAAGGAGCTCTCCACGCCAGGCCAGCGAGTAGGCGCCTACGTCCTAGCCCTCCCACCCCGCCCGGCCAACCCCGACACCCTGGCCGACCAGCTCAGAACGTACGCCAAGGCAGGAGCGTCAGAGTTCCACCTGTACCACGCAGGCCTGGCCTCTCTCCAACGCCTGGCAGCCCTCTCCCAAGCGCTCCGCCTCTACCAATAACCTCCTCCCCGCCATGGCCCCCGACCCAAATCCCACGTAGCACCCTCTCAACCGAGCCCACCACGCCCAACGACCCGACATCTCACCCACGCAAACTCGACCTCACATCACACCAGCCCGGGGCCAACCGGATACAGCCGAAGCCCACCCGCCTCAACACCACGTCGCCATCGGCGGCGCGCCGGGTGGCTGGAGCTGGTTGATCCCCCACCACATAAAAGCCGCCCGCGCACCACCCCCCACCGCATGAAGCCGCCCTCGCACCACCGCCCTCTCGGCGCACCACCTCACCTGCACCACCGCCATCTCGCCACACGACCTCTCCCGCACTACCGCCTCTTCCCACACGACCTCACCGGCATCAGCAATCCAAAAGCGCGAATCGCTGGCCCACACCAAAACCAGTCAGCCCCCCACCACCACCTCCGCCAGAGAAGCGGCCGGGATGGCGCCACCTCACCAACCCGCCATCCCAAGAGCCCTCACGTCTCCTCCACGCGCACCTCCGCTGGTCCGCCTCAGGCCCCCATTCGATCCGCACCCCCATCACCAGCCCTTCGTGTGCATACCGTCCGACACGGATAGGTTCATCACATGACTGATGTGCGAATCGTCTTTCGAAAGTACGGCGGCGCATTGCACTGGAACCACCCCGGCCGCCTACTTGGCGAGGATGAGCACGGCGTCTGGGCGGAAATCCCAGGAGGAACAGTCGCCCGCAAGGGCGAAGGCCCGCCTGTCACGTGGGAGTCAACCGCGATCATGTTGTTCCCCCGGGACGCCTGGTGGACCGCATCCTTCAACATGCCACCCCACAAAAGCGAGATCTACGTCGACGTCACCACCGTTCCCGAATGGAAGGACGACGAGGTCACCATGCTCGACCTGGACCTGGACGTGATCCGCCTGAGGAACGGGCGCCTGATCCTCGACGACGAAGACGAATTCGCCGAACACCAACTCCTGCTTAATTATCCACCTGAATTAATCACACGAGCAGAAGAAACCGCACACTGGCTACTGGACGCAGTCGGAGAGAGAAAAGGCCCTTTCGGCGGCGCACATCTGGAATGGCTCGCAAGAGCCACCTAATCCCATTCAACTCAAATTTCAGCACTCACACCCAGCATCCCCAACATAATCACATGCTCACGCCCACGCAAGTCAAGCCAAGCAAGCCAGGCCAACAACCCAAACAATCGATCAAGCAATCATCCAAGAAATATGCCCGACACATCACCCTGGCACAACCACAATCGCGATCACCACACTACGACCGCTTTGCCGCTATTACCGAAATCCGCCACTTCCACCGCAGAACCCACAACACCAACACCGCAGCACCATCATCCTAACCGCACCACCGGCGACAATCTCATCCGGCAGCCGAAACCAACCCACTCTCATACGCCACAATAACAAGCTGCGCCCGATCCCGAGCCTCCAGCTTAGCCAGCAACCGCGTGATATGTGTCTTAACCGTAGCCAAACTCACCTGCAAATAAGCAGCGATCTCACCATTCGACAACCCTCGCGCAATCAACATCAGCACTTCCCGCTCCCGCTCCGTAACCCCCTCGAGCCCCTTCACCCGAGGCAGTACGGGCGTACGCGTGAACTCCTCGATCAGCCTGCGGGTAACCGTAGGAGCCAGCAGCGCCTCCCCACCCGCCACCACCCGAACAGCAGCAAGCAAATCCGCAGGCGGCGTATCCTTCAGCAGAAACCCACTCGCCCCAGCCCGAAGCGCATCGTAAACATAAGCATCCAGATCGAACATCGTCACAACCAAAACCCGAGCAACGTCCTTGATACGCCGAGTAGCCTCAATCCCATCCATTTCCGGCATCCGTACGTCCATAAGAACCACATCCGGACGCTCCTCCAACGCCACGGCAACCGCTTCAGCCCCGGTCGCAGCCTCTCCGACCACCTCCAGGTCAGGCTCGGAGTCGACCAACACCCGGAAACTACCCCTGAGCAACGCCTGATCGTCGGCAATGACCACTCGGATCACTTGACCTCCTCATAGGGCAATTTCGCGAATACTCGAAACCCCCGCCCCGGAAGGCTCCCGGCTTCAAACGAGCCACCGTACATCATGACCCGTTCCCGCATCCCAATAAGCCCATGCCCGGCACCGGCTGAGGGCAAAGTACGCCGCCCCGGCCCATCATCGGTCACCTCGATCCGTACATTCTTGCTGTCAGCGACCACGGACACCCGGCAGCGCGCGGGCGCGGCATGTTTCACAACATTGGTCAGCGCCTCCTGCACAATGCGATAAACCGAGAGCGCCACGCCCTCAGGCAGCCGTTTCCACTCCTCTGGCCCTTCGCGTAGCCCTTCCTCGTCACCGGCCTCAATGCGGAGCTCGAGCTCAACGTCGACCCCCGCCAGCCGAGCCTGTCCCGCCAAGCCCCGGATTCCCGCCAGGCCGGGCGCGGGCACCAGGTCGGGCACCGCAGTGGACCGCAGCACACCGAGCAGGTGTCGCATTTCGACAAGCGCACTTCGGCTGGCGGTCTCGATCACGCGCAAAGCGTCGTGCGCCTCTTCCGGCTTGGTCGCCAGGACGTGATTGGCGACGCCCGCCTTGACAGCGATCAGCCCCACGTTATGCGTGACGACATCATGCAGCTCGCGAGCAATCCTTAACCGCTCCTCCGTCACAGCCTGCGCCGCCAGCCGCTCGGCGTCACGAGCCGCGAAAAATCTGCGCTCCTGCACGGCGCGGCCGATCGTCCATGCCCCTCCCAGTGCCCCGATGCCCAAGAGCGGCTGGTCGAGGTGCAACAGCCAGTTCGGAGCTGTGCCTTGCGGCGCGCCCGCCATGGTCAGGCCCAGGACAGCGGCCAAGCTGACCGCCGCGATGGCCGACGTAGGGATCGCCGGACCGCGCCCGTCGGACAGAGCAACGACATAGAGGGCGTACGAAGGCGCGAGGTAAGCGAATCCCACGGTGTCCACCAGCACGGCATAGACGGCGAGCACCAGGGTGAAGCAGAAGACCGGCAGAGGCCACAGCCTGCGCAGGGCCAGCGGCAGCCCCAGTGCGAAGGGAAGGGCGATCCGCATCCACGGAGGCATGGCCGTGGCGTGAAGTGTCACCGTGAACAAGGTGAACCCCAAGAACAACCCCACCAGCGCATCGAACATGATCAGCTGATGCCGGCTCAGGCGCCTGGCGAAGAAGGGGTGCGTGTCGTCCACGCGTTGAACCGTAGCCGCTGAACCCGCGTGCCCACGTCAACCCACGGTCTGACCTTGAGGTTCGAACCGTGGTCCGACGCGCCGGCCACCCACCGTCCCGCATCCTTTACCGCGTGATCGAACTCCAACACCTCACCAAGCGCTACGGCGGCACGCTCGCCGTGGACGACCTGTCCTTCATGGTCCAGCCCGGCCACGTGACCGGCTTCCTGGGGCCCAACGGCGCCGGCAAGTCCACCACGATGCGCCTGATCCTCGGGCTCGACGCCCCGACATCCGGCCAGGCCCTCGTCAACGGGCGTCGATACACCGCGTTGAGAAGGCCCATGCACGAGGTCGGGGCCCTCCTGGACGCCGGCGCCGTCCACGGTGGACGCAGCGCCTACAACCACCTTCTCTGCCTGGCCCGCACCAACGGCATCGGCGCGATACGCGTGGCCGAGGTCCTCGAGCAGGTCGGACTTTCGGGCGTGGCGCGCAAGCGCGTAGGCGGCTTCTCCCTCGGCATGAAACAGCGGCTCGGCATCGCGTCCGCACTGCTCGGTGATCCGGGCGTGCTGATGTTCGACGAACCGGTCAACGGCCTTGATCCCGACGGCGTGCGCTGGATCCGCGATCTGATGCGTTCGCTGGCCGCCGAGGGCAGGACCATCCTGCTCTCCAGCCATCTCATGAGCGAGATGGCTCTCACCGCCGAGCGCATCGTCATCGTCGGCCGCGGCAGGCTCGTCGCCGAGGCCACCGTCGCAGAGCTGACAACGCGCTACCCATCGCTCGAAGACGCCTATATGGCCTTGACCGCCGACAGTGTCCAATATGGAGCGGCCCGATGAAGACGGTCCTTTCCTCCGAATGGCTGAAGCTCCGCTCGGTGAGAGCGACCCATCACGCGATCGGCATCGCAGCCCTGATGGTGGTCCTGGGCGTCATCTGGACGTTCTACGTGAGCAGCCTCGCCGACGAGCGCGGCACGCTCCGCGCAGCCGCCCCCGAGGAGGGTTTCCTGCCGCTGGTCCAGATCAGCCTGGCAGTGCTCGGCGTGCTGGCGATCACTTCCGAATACGCCACGGGCATGATCCGCACCAGTCTCGTCGCCGTCCCGAAACGCAGCACCTTACTCCTGGCCAAAGCAGGCATCGTCGGCCTGGCCACGTTCGTGGCCGCCAATTCGACCCTCCTGCTCACTTATGCCACGAGCCGCCTGATCGCGAACGATCGTCACCTCGGCTTCAACGAGACCTCATTCGCCGACGACCTGCCGATGCTGTTCGCGTCCGGCCTCTCGGTGACCGCCCTGGCCCTGGTAGGTCTCGGCCTCGGCGCGGCCATCCGGTCCACAGCGGGAGCCATCGTGTCGGTCGTGGCCATGCTGTTCGTGCTGCCCGGCGTGGTCAACTACCTGCCTCCGCCGTGGAACACGCGCATCGCCACACTTCTTCTGCCGAACCTCGTTCCGCAGATAGCGGATCAGCGACTGTCGTCCCGCCTCGGCGACGGCCTCCTGCCTCCCTGGGCCGCGCTCGCCGTGCTCCTCGCCTACCCGATCGTCGCCCTCACCATCGGCTACTACGAGTTCAAGCGGAAAGACGCGTGACCTTCCCCATTCCAACCCCGCAGCCCCACACCAGTCCTCCACCCGCCCACCCCAACCCCCGCGCTTTGGGGGATCACACCCGCGCGTGCGTCACCTCACTCGAAGTGGACCACCTGCACCAGCATGTCCCGGCCGCCCACATGAACCCCCGCCCATCCACTCAGCCTGCCTCTGGCCCAGCCACCCGGGCCGGCGACAACTGCCCACGACCGCCTGCCGTGAAAGCAACCACGAGAACGAATCCATGGATGAGACCGCTCGGCTACGCCCCGGTACGCACATGAACATCCTCACCTCCGAATGGCTGAAGATCCGCTCGGTCCGCTCGACCCACCTGATCCTCGCCCTCAGCCTCAGCACCGTCCTTCTCGGCCTGGCAATCGCCGTAATGGCCGCGGGCACGCACGACGCTGCTCCCCCCGAGCAGCAGAGCAGAGCCCGGATCGCCAACCTGGAGGAGGCCCTCGTGATCGTTCCCCAGCTCTGCATGGGCATCCTGGGCGTCCTGATCATCACATCCGAATACGTAACAGGCCTGATCAGGACGAGCCTGACCATCGTCCCCCGTCGCTGGCCCGTCCTGGCCGCCAAATCCGCGATTGTCGGCACGCTGGGCCTGATCGTCGGTGCGCTGGCTGTCTTCGGCACCTATTTCGCGGCTCGAAGCGCGCTCGGCGACCGCTTCTCCGGTGCATACTCCACTGCATTCGGAGACCGGCTACCACTCCTGCTCACGCACAGTCTGACAGTGGCGATTTTCGCGCTGCTCGGCCTGGGGCTCGGCGCGCTCCTGCGCTCCACGGCAGGCGCGACGGCGATCATCGCAGGCCTCGTCTATGTAGTCCCCATCATCATCGGCAACATCCCCGAACCGTGGAGCGAACGCCTCGGCTCACTGATGATCGGCGCACTACCCCGTCAGATCACCGGCGACCTCATCACCACTTCGGTGTACGGCTCGCTCCTGCCTCCCGCGGCAGCCGCCGCGGTCATGATCGCGTACGCGGCCGTTCCCCTGCTTGCGGCCATCTGGCTGGTACGCCGAAGGGACGCCTGACATGTGGACCCGACCGGTTCCCAAGATTTGGATGCCAGCGCTCCTCCGACGCCATGCCCTCACGCATCAGGGCGCAAGCCGCCTGCTCCAGCAAGCACGCCGGCCCCGCACCACAGCCTGGCGAACAACGGCCCAGCCAGACCGTCCAAGACGGCCCCGTGGCCTTGCCTGTCACCTCGCAACCACGACAACAGCCGCCACCACCGCCACAGCACAGCGACAGCAAAAGTGGGGCCCGGACGAAGCCACCTGTACATACGGCCTTCCAACCGCGCGCGCCTTCGACCTTCCGCCACAGGTGGGGCAGACAGATACGCATGCCCTTCCGCAGGTACGACAGCCCACGGCGCACGCCCATCCACAGGTACGGCAGACGAAAACGTCTGCCGTACCGTCAGGAGGCTCAGACTTCGAGCACCACAGGGATGATCATCGGGCGACGGCGATAGGTGTCGCTGACCCAGCGCCCCACCGTACGACGCACGACCCGGCGGATCTCCTGCATGTCGACGACGCCGTCCGCGGCCTTCTCCTGGAGGGCCCTTTCGATCTGCGGAATGAACTCGTCGAACTGCATGGGGTCGATGCCCGACCCGCGCGCGTGGATCTCGGGGCCGGCGGTGAGCTTGCCCGTGTTGGAGTCGACCACGATGACCACGGAGATGAACCCCTCGTCGCCCAGGATCCTGCGGTCCTTGAGCGAGGTGTCGGTGATCTCGCCCACGGACGAGCCGTCGACATAGACGTACCCGGCATGGACCGCGCCGACGATCTTGGCACGCCCATCGACAAGGTCCACCACAACGCCGTCCTCGGCGATCACGATGTGGTCATCGGGAACGCCGGTGAGGGCCGCGAGCTTGGCGTGCGCGCGCAGATGACGCCACTCACCGTGAACGGGCATGAAGTTCGACGGACGCGTCAGGTTGAGGACGTACAGGAGCTCGCCGGCGGCCGCGTGACCGGAGACGTGCACCTTGGCGTTGCCCTTGTGCACCACCCGGGCGCCCCACCTGGTCAGCCCGTTGATGACCTTGTTGACGGCGGTCTCGTTGCCCGGCACCAGGGACGAGGCGAGCAACACGGTGTCGCCCTCGGCGATGCGAATCGGATGATCGCGGTTGGCCATTCTGGACAGTGCCGCCATCGGCTCGCCCTGGGAGCCGGTGCAGACGAGCACCACATCCTTGGGCGGCCATTCCTCGATGTCGCGCGAGTCTACGATCAGCTCCGGCGGCACCTTGAGATATCCGAGGTCACGGGCCACTCCCATGTTGCGCACCATCGACCGTCCGACCAGGGCCACCTTGCGGCCGTGCCTGGCAGCGGCATCCATGACCTGCTGGATGCGGTGCACGTGCGAGGCGAAGCTGGCCACGATGACGCGTTGCTCGGAGGTGCGGATCACCTCATCGATGACCGGCGCGATCTCCCGCTCACTGGTGACGAATCCCGGCACCTCGGCGTTGGTGGAGTCGGACATCAGCAGATCGACGCCCTCGGTGCCGAGCCTGGCGAACCCGCCGAGGTCGGTGAGGCGGCCGTCGCTCGGCAACTGGTCCATCCGGAAGTCGCCGGTGTGCAGGACGATGCCCGCAGGCGTCCTGATCGCGACGGCCAGAGCGTCGGGGATCGAGTGATTGACCGCGAGGAACTCGCAGTCGAAAGGCCCGAAGACGTGTCGTTCGCCCTCGATGACCTCGAGTTTGGTCGGTTGGATTCGATGCTCGGTCAGCTTGGCCTCGATCAGGGCAAGCGTGAGCCTGGAGCCGATGAGCGGGATGTCGCGCCGCTCGCGCAGCAGATACGGCACCGCCCCGATGTGGTCTTCGTGGGCGTGGGTCAGCACCACGGCCTCGACGTCGTCGAGCCGGTCCCTGATGTACTCGAAGTCAGGCAGGATGAGGTCGACACCCGGCTGGTCGGGCTCGGGGAACAGTACCCCGCAGTCGACGACCAGCAGGCGACCGTCATATTCGAAGACGGCCATGTTCCTGCCGATTTCCCCCAACCCACCGAGCGCGACGATGCGCAAGCCGCCTTCAGGCAGCGTCGGCGGGGGGCCAAGCTCAGGATGCGGATGGCTCATGCCTGGCCCCCACGGTCAGATCTTGTTCTCAAAACTCCCGGTTCCTCCCCGTTCCTATACGTCTGTCAACTTCACCCCGCCGGCCACCAGGCAAGCACGCAGCTCGGCGATTTGCTTCTCTGTTGCGTCCACGAGCGGCAGCCGCACCGGACCGGCCGGCACCCCCACCATGCTCAGTGCCGCCTTTGCCATGATCGCGCCGCCCGCACGCAGCATGATCCCGTCCACCACGGGTGCCACCTGGCTGTTTACGGCCAGGGCCTGGGCGACGTCGCCGTTCTTGTGCAGGTGGATCATACGCGCCAACTCGGCACCCACCACGTGCCCGACGACGCTGACGAACCCGGCCGCGCCAAGGGAGAGCCAGGCCAGGTTGAGCAGGTCGTCGCCGGAGTAGAAGGCGAGATCCGTCGAGGTCATCACCTGGCTGGCGGCGAACAGGTCTCCCTTGGCGTCCTTCACGGCGACGATGCGCTCGTGCTGCGCCAGCCGGATCAGGGTCTCCGTCTTGATCGGTACGCCGCTGCGTCCCGGAATGTCATAGAGCATCACGGGAAGGTCGGTAGCGTCGGCGACAGCGGTGAAGTGCCGATACAGGCCCTCTTGCGGGGGCTTGTTGTAGTACGGCGTCACCACCAGCAGGCCGTGCGCACCGGCACGTGCTGCCTGCTTCGCGAGTTCGACGCTGTGACGGGTGTCGTTAGTGCCGGCGCCGGCCACCACTGTCGCGCGATCGCCGACCGCATCGAGGACAGCGTTGACGATGCGCTGCTTCTCGTCGTCCGAAGTAGTGGGCGACTCGCCGGTCGTCCCATTGACGATCAAGCCGTCATTGCGCTGCTCGTCCACCAGATAGGTGGCAAGCCGTCGCACAGCCACATAATCGACCTCGCCGTCGGAAGTGAACGGCGTGACCATCGCGGTCAGCATACGGCCGAAGGGCGCGTCGGTGGTTCCAGTTGGCGATGCCATAGTGCGAACGCTACCTGGATTCAGAAATCCATTGGACGTCGCCACCCCGCTTTGCCTGCCTGGAACCGCTTTTTGCCCCCTTTCGCCGGCATCTGGCCCCCCAGCCACCCGACGCCTGGCGGCTCAGCCGACTCCAGCAGCCACACCACCGACCACGTTCTCCAATCACACCATACGGCTCAATCCGGGTCCCCGGCGCACCACCGCAAACGGGGATCCAGCAGCGATCCGCCCCGGATCCCCTTAATCCCACCCATGTCCACCTGCATGGCGGCGAGTCCAAGCCCTCCAACCCAACTGGACCGTCTGTCGCCGATGTCACGCGACCACCACCGTTTGGCGAGACATGCATATCCGCGAGTGACGCCTCACCACCTGCAAGGGCGCGCCCACACTCCACTTGGCCGTTGCGTGCAGCTCGATCGGTTACCGAAGCGGCGCCCGGAAGGACACCCGACCCATGAACCGTTACGGGCTGGACAGCCGCCCAACCGGCAAACGCCACGGTGGGGCGGGACTCCAACGCATCCGACTCTGCCCGCCCGGGACGACCGAAAGACCCCCGTCCTCGGTCCCGGCAGGCTTGTGGGCACGCACCCGGCCGCGTCGGCTGGGCACGTACCTGGCCATGTCGGCGACAGGTGTGTCGACGTGCCGGAGCACGTCGGACGAGGTCGAGTCGCGGCTTACGACATCGCCACGCAATCCATCCCTACTTCGACAGTTCGATCTGGTATCGGATGAAGCCGCGATTCTCGGCCACTTGGTCGTACAGGCGCCGCGCCGTGCTGTTTGACTCGTGCGTGTTCCAGTACACACGGGAGCAACCGCGCTCCCGAGCCCAATCCGTGACAGCTTCGATCAACGCCCGCCCCACGCCTCTGCCACGGACATCCGGTGCGGAGAACAGGTCCTGCAGATAGCAGACGTCAGTGTCGGGCGCCGAGGTGTTCCCGTGGGTGAGGAAGTGCGTGATGCCCACCAGGCGCCCGTCCAGCCGCGCCCCCAGGGCGTGCAACCGGCCGTCCGCCTGGAACTCGTGCCATGCCCGGTCGTACATCTCGTCCGGCTCGACTCTCTCGTAGAAGTCGATGTACGCACGGAACAAGCCCTCCCAAACGTCCCGATCGGACGGGAGAAGCCGGCCAATGTCGATCATGAAGGTCCCTCGAAGTGATGCATCCCGTCGTGCGACGGGACAGCCATGGTGCTGTTCGGCGATCCAGAGGCATGGCCTGGTCGTAGGTCGCCGGAACGGCTTCGACGTCACAAGTTAGAAGAAGGTGACTCTTCCCGGTTACGGCCACTCCATGGCGATACCGGATGACCACTTGCCTCATGGCGTCAAAGAACCGGCTCTGATCATGGAGGAATACCCGTACGCCGTGCCCTCGCGACCTACGTAACTCCAGAGCGCGAGACCGTAACCCCCAGAGCACAACCGCCGGGCGCCGAGCACCCGGACCGCATCTCGATCCCAAGGCATGAGATGACTGCTGCGAACATGCGGGGGCGAGGTTGAGCGGCAAGGTGACGGAAGGCGCGTGCAGTGGCAAGCGAGGGCGTTTAGGCGCGGATGCGGCGGCGCGAAGCGAGGATGCGAGACGCGAAGACGTACAGCCAACCCGAAGCACAGGCACCGCGAAGGCGTACGCCCGAAGCCCTGCGGTGCAAGGCAGGTGCAACCGAGATGCGCACTCAGCCACATGCGCCCCTACAACGTCCAACCTGAACTTGCGTAACTTGAAGATTCGCGAGGTAAGGATGGCAGAGTAAGGACACGAGCTTTGAGGATGTCGCTGGTGAGGATGGGGATGGGCGCTTGCGGAGGTGGCGGGCCGGACGTGCCGGTGTCGGCCGAGTCTGCGTTCGAGACGCCTCACAGCTTCCCCAATAACCGCATCCGACCAGGGCGTTCGTTACCCGGGAGCGTCGTGGCTCCAGGGGCCGGACATGGAAGAGGTCGCCGATATGTGCTCGGGGGTACACACATCGACGACCTCTACCGGAGAATCGGCACCCCTTACATCTGCGTTACAGGGTTTCTCCGATAATTTTCCGCCATCGCAAAGTTGGGGCTCCAGCAGTCATCGATGACGGTCGGTTACCTGCCGAATACGGCAACATGGGGCAACGCCTCACACGAACCCCCAGGGATGGACTAGTGGCCACCTCAGATCCGGTCTACCTGCGTGTCGTCGAAGACATCCGGCGACAGATCACCGACGGCACCCTTCCCCCCGGCGCGCCGATTCCCTCGCGGGCGCAGCTGACCCGCAAGTATCAGGTCGGCGAGACTGCCGCTCGTCACGCACTACGTGTGCTCGCGGGCGAAGGCCTCATCATAGGCCGCGTGGGCTCGGGTCATTACGTCAGGGAACGCCCCGACCTAACCCCGCTGTACCGATGGCGGTTTCTCGATCACCCTGCCCCCTTCGCCGCCGATCTGCAATCTCAAGGCAGACGTGTGACGTGGGACTGGCACAGCGAACCGGCCGAGGCGGGGCCGGATATCGCCAGGCGGCTACGGCTGCCGGAGTCCGCCACGCTGACCAAAACGCATTATGTCTTCCGCGGAGACGGCAGACCGCTGCAGCTTGCCACGTCCTATGAGCTACGGGAGTTCGCTCCTCACACGGACGAGGAGCGCCGGAGCCTGGTCGCGAGGATGTACGCGCATGGCATAAAGATCACGGAGATCGTCGAAAGCGTACAGACCCGCATCCCTCGCCCGGTGGAGAGCGATGCGCTGGATCTGGCGGCGGGCGTGCACGTTCTGCACGTGGAACGTACCCATTGGGCAGGCGATCGGCCCGTCGAGACCAGCGACATCGTCATTCCGGGCGATCGCTTCCGGGTCACGTACAGCATGCCCGTTTAGACGGGGAGGCGCGGGAGGCCTCTTGGTGAGCGCGTTCTCACCGGGGCCTCCCGGTCTGACCCAGTGATGACCTGTGCCGCCCCTGGGAGAAGGGCCGGCCCGACTCGACTCGTCAGGCCCGACGATCACGCACTCGCCGGGCCAGCGTCGGCTCATGAGCGTGGAAGATCATCGGCGTTGCGCGCCCCACCGTGCTGATCCCAGTGCTTCCTGGGGTTGGCATCACGCGTGAATTTCCCGTCCGCCAGCACGATCGTGCTGCGTCAGGGCGCCTGAGGAAACCGGTGTGGGTCATGCTCCGGTCCGATCTCGGCATCGGCCGAACGCTCGTCGGAGTTTGTGGCATGCCCGGCACGCCGCGAACCTGCCAGAGCACGCGGAAGGCGGTGGGGCTTGGTGCCAGAGCGCGAGGTATGTGGGGCTGGTGTCGCAGTCGGGTACGCCGGCTACGGCGGGGTCCCGGCTGCCCTTCCGACAGTGGCACCCGACTGCCCTCCGACCGTGGCACGGTCCATGCGGGCGGATTGGCGGCGCCCTCTCCTCATGTCGCGCTAACACGGCGCATGGGGGGGCCGATTCGCCGTGACGCCAGGCCTTAGCTGACGCACCCGCCCACCGCGTGGGGAGGCGTCGCGTGGGGAGGCACCGCGTGGGGAGGCGCGCCGAATCGCTCTTGCACATGGTCTCTGAGCACCTCCATTCACCACCTGCGTCGGATGGACTGGTCGGAGGGATGGTCGTGCAGGCGATCCCGTGGTTGTTGGCGACCCGCCGGACGCTGTCGCTGTACGAGATCGTCACGCGGACGACCGCCTGGGCGCGATGGTGATCGACGAGGCATGCCAAGGAGCCCGGCTGGACTCACCTGAACGTCCACCCGCGTGCGATGGCCGCCGGGGACGTTGCGTACACACCATCGCTGTTGGGCGTGCCGGCAGGTGGCGGGACATGACGGACAAGCGGTCACGAACCACTTCGGGGCGAATGTGCAGGTCAGAGATTGTCGGTGGGCGTTGGTACAACGGTTGCGGAGGTTGCCGATGCGAGTCAAAGATCTGTCCAAGAGCGATCGGCCGCGCGAGCGGCTCATGTCCATCGGTGCTGCCGCCCTGGCGGACCGGGAGCTGCTGGCCGTGCTGCTCGGCTCGGGATTCCGCGGGGCGAGCGCCCTCGACCTGGCCAGCCAGGTGATCGAGCACTGCGGGGATCTCGACGCCCTCGCGCGTTCCGATCCGCATCGGTTACTCACTTTGCGCGGTATCGGTCCGGCCAAGGCCGCACGGGTGACGGCGGCCTTCCATCTCGTACGCCGAGCGCAGGCGTGGCCCGAGCGAGAACGCATCACCAGCACGTCCGACCTGGCCCATGCCTGCGCTCCGTTGCTGCGCGACCGGACGCAGGAGCGGTTGGTCATGGTGGTGTGCGACACCGGTGGGCGGGTGCTGAAGCGGTCGGTGCTTACCGAGGGTGGGAGCGATCACACGGTGATGCCCGTACGTGAGTTGATCACGGAAGTGCTCACCTCGGGCGGGGCGATGTTCGGTCTTGCGCACAACCATCCTGGCGGATCACTCGACCCGAGCCCGGAGGACCTCGAGGCCACGGCCATGATCCTTGAGGCCGCACGGACGGTGGGGTTGCGGCTTCTCGACCATCTGATCGTCGCGGACGGATCCTGGAGGCGAATCCCCCTTTAGGGCAATTCATGTCTTATAAACCAACTCCACAGCGAAAGTTAACTTCTGTGATGCGCAAAGGGCATGATCCCGCATATAGCGCCGAACCGAGGTTTTCCAAGGGACGACCATGAGAACCTAATGGCGCGGGTAGGCCGTTATGGACGTCAGCCGGCCATTACTCGTCATGGCGTGGTTCCGCGCACCTCCTGGAAGCGCGGGATCACGCCATGGTCTCCCGCTGATCCCGGGTGAAGCCCATTCCTCCCTCTGAGATCTGGGCAGGCGCGTCGCCCGGGATCGCGCGAAGACACACGGTGCGTTTTCCACGGATGTGACGGCCACGGTTTGATTCGGTGGTCATCGCTCGATGTGGTCGTCATGGCCTGGTGCGGTGGTGATGACACGTACTCGACTTGCGGCCGCGCCTTTCTCGCGGTCGGGAGGCCCGGACTCTGCGGCCACTGCTTACTGCTGCCGCCCCCGCTGTCTCGGTCCAGGACGGGCGAGGGGTCGGCGTTGCGGACGAGGCTCAGTGTGCCGCAGTCGCCGAGACTCGGCGTGCCTTGTCGCCCCGAGGATGGGACGCGGGGTCCGTTCGGCAACGGTGTGGCGCCAGCGCCTTTGGCTTTCGCCGCGGCTCCACAACAAAAGTCGGAGCCACCGGTCATGTGAACCCTTCACCGGCCGGTGGTGCAGGCATCAGAATGTGTCTGCGGCCATCGCGCTCGATGTCCTTCTGAACTGCGTCTTCAAAAGGACCGCGATGGCCGTCACCATTTCTTCCACCTCGGCAATTCGACGACCAATCGGTCAAGGGGCGCAAGGAAGAGCGCTCCTTCACAAGGCCGACAGCACAACGGACTGCCATCGTGCCGCGAATGTCCGTGGTTCGATCCTGTGCTCGCAGGGACAAGCGGACCAAAATTGTGCAGGTCCGCACCAAATTCCGGCATTGGTTGCAACTACGGCGGGATACGTGAATTTAGGGTCTGTTTGCTGAGCGTGGAGATTTGTGGAGGTGCCGTCATATTGGCAACGGCATGGTGACGATGGCATCTTCGCGCTCCGCGGCTGCGGCCGCCTTGCCAAGCTGGCGGGGCAGTTGTGTTCATCTGGTTGCCAGGTGGTCAGCGGGTAGGCCGTCCAGGAAGTCTGCGAGGATCTTGTTGAAGACGTCCGGACGCTCCATGTTGGGATAGTGCCCGGCCTGGTCGATCGACGCTGTACGGCCGTTCGCGACGGTCCGGGTCAGGCGTTCGGCCATGCCGATGTGGTCAGGCGAGTCGACGGCGCCGTTGATGGCCAGCACGGGAACGTCGATCGTGGCCACGCGCTCCCACGTGTCGCGTACCGGGATGAGCAGGTTGGGCTCGCCGGCGGTGTGCTTGGCCATGGTGCCCCTGGCCATGCGTCGCAGGCGGGCAACGACCTCGGGATCGAGATCGTCGAGAGGGCGGTGCGGACCCGCGCCGAGGAGCGTGAACGCCTCCACGGAGGCGTCCAGATCGCCGGCGGCCATCGCCGAGTGCCAGGTGGTCATGGCCTGGGTGGTCCAGGGGTCGGTGAAGTAGGGCTCGCTGGTTCCGGCACCACCGACCACCACGGCGCTGACCAGGTCCGGGTGCTCCAGCGCGGTGTCGACGGCGACGCTCGCGCCCATGGAGACGCCCACCAGGACGGCGGGGCCGGTGTCCAGGTGGCGTAGCAGCGCGGCCAGGTCGTCGGTCAGCCGGTACGGCTCCGTACCGTTGGCGGAGCGGCCGTGACCGCGGGCGTCAGGGGCGATGACCCGGTAGCGCGAGGCGAAGGCCGGGATCTGGTCCTCCCACATGCGGTGGTCGAGGAAGCCGCCGTGCAGCAGAACGAGGGGACGGCCGGTGCCGGTGTCGAGCCAGAACAGATCCTTCATGACAACCAAGGTGTCACTTCTGGAGAAGGATGACAACTAAGGTGTCATCATGAAGGGGTGAGTGAGACGGATCCGGCCCAGGTGTCCGGAGAGCTGACCGACCGGCTGACCGAGGTGTTCGACCTCGTGGGGCCGCTGTACCGGCGTGCCCAGCGCAAGGTGGAGCAGGACGCGCCCATCGAAGGGCTGTCGGTCGGGGTTCGGGCGGTGCTCAATCTGCTCCGCGAGCACGGGCCCATGACCGTTCCCCAGATGGGGCGGGCTCAGGCGCTGAGCCGGCAGTTCGTACAGCGCATGAGCAACGACGCGGCCGAACGAGGTCTGGTGGAGTTCGTCGGCAATCCGGCACACAAGAGGTCCTCGCTCGTCCGACTCACCGGGGAGGGCCGGGCCGCGATCAACGCCGTGATGGACCGTGAGCGGGCGGTGCTGCGCCAGGTCGGTGGTGACCTGACCGAGGCGGAGGTGGCCGCCTGCCTCCGAGTACTCTCCCGTCTCCTCCGGCTTCTCGACGACGTCGAGGTGGATTAGGGCGCGTCGCATGGGTGGCGGGCAGGACGGTCGAGCGGTCTGGCCCGGCGCCCCAGTACGTGGCTGTGCTGGGGCTCGTCGGCGGACCGGCGGACTTGGCGTCGGCGGTGGCCGTGCTGTTCGGCGGGTTCGGGCAGGTGGCGAAGGCGGGAGCGGTCGTGGCGCGGGCGATCCTGGCGCGGGCGATCCTGGCGCGGGCCGTCCTGGCGCGGGCCGTCCTGGCGCGGGCCGTCCTGGCGCGGGCCGTCCTGGCGCGGGCCGTCCTGGCGCGGGCCGTCCTGGCGGTCCTGGTGTTCGCGTGAGAGTTGTCGGTGGCGACCGGCTCATCGTCCGCGGAGTCGAGCGGGATGGGCGATGGACGCGTTCGCCGTCTGACGGGCACCCCGTCGGCATGACCATGCCAATGGGGACTGCCTCGGCGGTCTTTCCGCAGGCAGGGCCGGTGCCTGTTCTATAATCCGGGCGTGCTGGATCGCGCGGGGCCCGTGCCCATATACAAGCAGGTCGCCGACCTGGTTCGCGATCAGATCGAACGCGGTGAGCTCGGCGCCGGCGATCCCGTCCCCAGTGAGGCCACCCTCGAGAGGCACTACGAGATCGCCCGGACCACCGCCCGGCGGGTGGCCAGGGAGCTGCGGGAGCAGGGGCTGGCGTACACGATTCGGGGCGAAGGCACGTTCGTCGGGCGGCCGGGCACGCCGCGGTCGCCGAGGAGGATGCCGATTTATCGGAAGATCGCCGGAGAGGTCGCCGAACGTATTCAGCGGGGCGAGATTCCCCCCAACCGGGCAATTCCCGGCGAGAAAGTGATGATGCGCCAATATGGCGCCGCAAAGGTGACCGTACGCCAGGCTGTCGCGCATCTCCGGGATCAGGGCTGGGTCTTCACGGTGCCATATCGGGGCACATACGTGACCGACCCCGAAAAATGGCCCATAAATCAGGGTTCTTGATTGCCCCTCCTTTGGCGGGGCCCTTGGATTACCCTTGAGGCGTGCTGAATCGCGAGGGTGACACCTATCTATATCTGCAGATCAGCGAGGTCATCAGGGCGCGCATCATGGCCGAGCTCTCCCCTGGAGATCTCGTGATCAGCGAGGTCATCAGGGCGCGCATCATGGCCGAGCTCTCCCCTGGAGATCTCGTGATCAGCGAGGCGGGGATCCAGCGGGAGTTCAAGGTCGCGCGCACCACCGCGCGCAGGGCGATTCGGGTGCTGCGGAACCAGGGGCTGGTCCACACGCGGCAAGGAGAGGGAACGTTCGTCAACGTCCCGGGGCAGACCGGCCCCTCGGGGCGGCGGACGCCGTTCTATCGACATATCGCCGGTGAAATCCGGGAGCGGATAAGAAATCGCGAGCTCGTGGCGTGCCATCTGATTCCGAGCGAGGTCGAGCTGGTCCGTGCATACGGGGCCGCGCGCGAGACCGTACGCCGGGCCATTGCCGTGTTGCGTGAGGAGGGATGGGTGTACAGCGTTCCGCATCGCGGGAGTTATGTCGCTCCCGAGGAGCGGTGGCCCTCCTGCGATTAGGGCAGGAATGGCACCGGGCGCCGCCGGCCGGCCAGGGTCAGAAGACCGGGATGATTTCCTCCGGGTCGATGAAATCGACCTGTACGCCCTCCAGGTCCAGCTCAGGAATGGCCGGGAAGGCGATCCCCCAGCGTTCCACTATCGCGCGGATTCGCGCCATCGCCACGCGCCAGTTCTCCGCCTGCTCGTCGTACGACAGGACGCCCAGCCCCGCCTCCCTGGCGTGGTCCATGAGGACGCGGTGGTTGCCCAGGAAGTACGGCGGGAGCTCCCAGAAGCCCTCAGGCGGTTCCCAGAGAATCATGCTGAGGAAGACGAAACCCGCTCTGAGCTGACGGGTGATGAGGCTACGCGTGTCCTCCGTGAGGCCCGGCCATTCGTTCTCCAGGATGGTCATGCAGATTTGCAGATGGCGGGACTCGTCGCGGCCGATGCGCTGGAACATCTCGCTGAAGACCGGGTGCGTGGTGCCCGACGCCATGCCCCTGAACAGGGTGGATGCGGCCATCTCCCCCATCATGAAGCTCGTGAACAGGACCGGCAGCGAATATCTCCCCACGGCTGAGGTGTAGCCGGTCCAGTAGCGACCGCCGTTGTGATAGAGCCAGCCGATGTTGTTGTGCGCGGCGGATTCGAGGTCGTCGGACGGGGTCCAGTCGAGCGGGCCGCCCGGCCAGAGTTTGGCGATGGTGCGCTGGCAACATTCCTCGTGGTTCATCTCGTCACGGGTGATCGAGAAGAAGCACTTCCTCACGGGGTCTTCTTCGTGTTTCTCGAAGGCCTGGATGGTGGCCCGGGCGAAGACCGCGGGCCCCGAGGCGTCGAAGTTCGCCAGGACCGCGAACCAGTACATGATGCCCAGGCGCTGCTCCCGCGTGAAGTCGTCCGGGCTCAAACCGTCCCAGGGAAGGTCGGCCGGGTTCCAGAGCACGCGCTTGGACTTCTCGTATATGGCGGCGAGTTTCTCCGTCTCCACTCGCCATTCCATGGGATAGATGTTGGGTTGCGGGATCTCCGGCGCCGGCCAGAAGCCGCCTTCTGGGATCGTGAGGTCCGCCATGGTTGTGACACCTCCTCTCCTATCCTGCGGGGTGGCGTCACGGCTTTCAAGTACGGGCGCGCTGGGTGATGGCCACGCAGACGAGTACGGCCAGCGCCGCCGCCACCGTCGCGGGGCCGAAGCGCTCGCCCATCAGGAACCACGCCCAGATGAGGGTCAGGAGGGGCTGGGTGAGCTGGGTCTGACCGGCCCGGGCTATGCCGCCTCTGGCCAGGCCCGCGTACCAGGGGATGAAACCGATGAACATGGAGACCGCCGACACATAGGCGAAGCCGGTCACGGCCTGGGGGGTGAGGGTGATGGGGGTGGTGAGGGCCAGGACCGCCGTGATGGGGGCCGTCAGGGGGAGTGACAGTACGAGGGTGTGGGAGATGACCTGCCAGCCCGGGGTGTGCCTGGACAGGCGGGCGCCCTCCGTGTAGCCGACCGCGGCCGAGAGGAGGGCGCCGATCAGGAGCAGGTCGGGCCACGACGGTCTGCCCTGGTGCTGGATGAGGGTGAACGTCGTGATGGCGATGGCGCCGGCCGTACATGCTGCCCAGAACAGGGGGCGGGGGCGTTCCGAGGCCCGCAGGACGGCGCAGGCGGCCGTGGCCGCCGGGAGCAGGCCGGTGATCACGGCGGCATGGGCCGTGCTGGCGCCCAGGTCGAGGGCCAGGCCGCTGAAGACCGGGAAGCCGAAGACCACGCCGAGAGAGATCAGGGCGTAGGCGGGCCATTGGGACTTCCGGGGAAGGAGAGGGCGGTTGGTGGCTTTCAGGCAGGCTACGGCTATGGCGCCTGCTATCGCGGCTCGGCCTATTGCCACCAGCCACGGGTTGAAGCCCTGCATCGCGTGGACGGTGGCGGGGAAGGAGCCGGAGAACGCCAGGACGCCCAGGAAGGCCAGGGCCGTGCCTTGGCGGTGGCGCTTGTGCTGGTCGGTGGTGGGTGGCTGGGCACTGTCCGTGGAGGTCGGGGGCTGAGCGCCGTCGGATTGCGCCGAGCCGGACCGTTCGACGCCTCGCCGACGCGGCGACCCTGGGGGACCCACGGCCACGGGATCCGCGGTCAGCCCCGGGGCAGCGGGCGCGGCGCCCAAATGAGCGGATGCGGGGCCCGGATGAGACGACGCGGCGCCCGGGTGGGTGGCGGTGGGCGGTGGGCGGCGGTTCGAGGGGGCAGGGACCGCTACTCCTTCGGGAGCAGTAGCGCTATTCTCATCCTTCATGGACAACGATAGCAGTATCGCCCAGATCGCCGCGATGCTGCGCGAAGAGGCCGACCGGCTGGGGCCGGGGGCGCGGTTGCCGTCCAGCCGGGAGATCATGCGCCGGCACAACGTCAGCCCCGTCACCGTGTCCCGGGCCATCGGGCAGCTGACCGCCGAAGGACGGGTGGTGACGAGGCCGGGCAGTGGCGCGTTCGTGGCGCAGCGGGTCAGCCGCGCGCAGGACGCCGCCGACCTGTCCTGGCAGACCGTGGCCCTCGGCGATCGGGTGGTCGACGACGGGCCGGTCTCGATGCTGCTGGGCGCGGCGCCCGAGGGGGTGGTGCCGTTGACCGGCGGGTACCTGCGGCCGGGGTTGCGGCCGGACCGGCAGCTCGCGGCCGCGGCGGCGCGGGCCGTACGCCGGCCGGACGCCTGGGCCATGCCGCCCCTGACGGGCCTGCTGGA
The DNA here is from genome assembly GCF_052246675.1 of Nonomuraea sp. KM90. Classification (NCBI taxonomy): domain Bacteria; kingdom Bacillati; phylum Actinomycetota; class Actinomycetes; order Streptosporangiales; family Streptosporangiaceae; genus Nonomuraea; species Nonomuraea sp. KM90. The sequence continues at coordinate 145,138 of NZ_JBQQCB010000006.1, forward strand.
GTTGCGGCGGTGGTTCGCGACGCAGGCCGGTGGCGACATGACCGCGGCCGACGCGTTGATCGTGAGCGGCGGGCAGGCGGCGCTCACGCACGCGTTCAGGGCGCTGGCGGCGCCGGGGACGCCGATCCTGGTCGAGACGCCCACCTATCCGGGGGCGCTGGCGGCGGCCAGGGCGGCGGGGCTGCGCGCCACGGCCGTGCCGATGGACCGCGACGGCGTACGGCCGGAGCTGCTGGCCGAGGCGTTCGCCGTCACCGGGGCGCGGGTGTTCTTCTGCCAGCCCACCCTGCACAACCCCACCGGTGCCACCCTGTCGCCGGAGCGCCGGGAGCAGGTGCTGCAGGTGGCCAGGGCGGCGGGGGCGTTCGTGGTGGAGGACGACTTCGCCCGCTACCTGACCGAGCAGCCGCCCCCGTCGCTGGCGTCCATGGACCAGCACGGCACCGTGGTGCACATCGTGTCGCTGACGAAGATCCTGTCGCCGAGCATGCGGGTGGCGGCCGTCATCGCCAGGGGGCCGGCCGCGCACCGGCTGCGGGCGAGCCAGCTCGTGGAGTCGTTCTTCGTGGCGCGGCCGCTGCAGGAGACGGCGCTGGAGTTCGTGGGCTCGCCGGCCTGGCGGCGGCATCTGGCGACCGTGCACGCCGAGATCATGACCCGCCGCGACGCGCTCGCCGCGGCGCTCGCCGCGCGCATGCCGGAGGCCGAGCCACACCTGCTGCCCGCCGGCGGGATGCACCTGTGGGTCCGGCTGCCGGCGGAGGTCGACGAGAACGCCCTGGTGGAGGCCGCCAGGCGGAACGGGGTGCTGGTGAGCCCGGGCCGGATGTACTACGCGTCCGAGCCGCCGGGGCCGCGCATCCGGGTCACGCACATGGCCGCCGCCCATCTGGCGGAGCTGGGGGAAGGAGTCCGGCGGCTCGCCGAGGCACTCTCCGAAGCGACGGCGATCGGTTCTCCGAGGACGTGGCGATCATAGGCGTCCGGCCCGCCGAGTAGAGTGACGGCATGCAGTTCTCCGCGGAGCTCGTACGTGACGCGGAGCTCGTACGAGACTTCGTGAACACCTTCGACGTCGAAGTCCAGGCGGACGAGCTGTCCTCCCCCGCCGAGCTGGCCCTGTGGCTGCGCGAACGCGCCCTCATCGGCCCCGGCGACCGCGCCACCGACGACGACCTCCAGACCGCTCACTCCCTCCGCGAGGGCCTCAGGGCCGCGCTCAGGCGCGAGGCCGCCGATCTCCCGGCGCTCCCCCTCAAGGTCGGCGTGCGGGCGGGGGAGCGGCCGGAGCTGGTTCCCGCCACGGGTGGTGTGCAGGGCGGGCTGGCCGGCATCGCCGCGGCAGCCACGGGCGCGTCGTGGGACCGGCTCAAGGTGTGCGCGGAGGGAACCTGTCAGTGGGCGTTCATCGACTCGTCGAAGAATCGTTCCCGCTCGTGGTGTTCTATGCGGGTATGCGGCAACCGCACCAAGACACGGGCTTACCGGGCGAGGAAGCGGGGTTCGCGTCATCTCCAAGGCTCAAACACCGATACGGTGTAACTCGTGCCTTGTGGCACGAACGGCAGGCGAAGGAGCGGGCCGAGATGGCAGACGTAGGCGTCCGGGCGGCCCGGCGCGAGGATGTGCTCCAGGTTGCGAACACTCAGATCCGCGCCTGGCGCTACGGCTATCGGGACTTCCTCCCCGAAGGCCCACTCGAGCAGATGACAGGCGCGGCGGCCGAGAAGATGTGGCTGCGCCAGTGGGACGAGGCGATCGTCGCACCTCCCACGTCCATGCATCGGGTTCTGGTGGCGGTGGAGACCATCCTCGACACCGAGGGCTTCCCGGCCCTCGGCGCGGGTGGCAGCGCCGCCCTCGTCACCCCCCGCGGCGGAGAGCGCGTGGTCGGCCTGGCCTCCCATGCCCCCGCCGAGGATCCCGACCTCGACCCCAGCGTGGTGGCCGAGATGCTGACGCTGCTGGTCGACCCCGACTTCGTACGCCGGGGCCACGGCAGCCGCCTGCTCAACGCCACGGTCGACTACCTTCGTGAGGACGGCTTCCGCCAGATCGTCACCTGGGTGTTCGCCGACAACTACGCGGTGCTCGGTTTCCTGGAGTCGGCCGGCTGGGGCGAGGACATGGCCGAACGTGTCCTCGACATGGGCCGCCCGATCCGGATGGTCAGGCTCACCACAGACATCAGCTAGAGGTTGAAGAAGGATATGGCAACCCCCGGCCAGTGGCTCGCCGGCGCCCGCCCGCGCACACTGCCCAACGCCGTCGTGCCTGTCATGGTCGGCACCGGCGTCGCGATCGGCGAAGACGGCTTCGTGTGGTGGCGGGCGATCCTGGCGCTGCTCGTGGCGCTCTCACTGCAGATCGGCGTCAACTACGCCAACGACTACAGCGACGGCATCCGTGGCACTGACGACCAGCGGGTCGGCCCGATGCGGCTGGTCGGCTCGCGCGCGGCCACGCCGCGGCAGGTGCTGATCGCCGCCCTGGGCTGCTTCGCGCTCGCCGCGGTGCTGGGCCTCGTGCTGGTGCTGGTCACGCGGGCGTGGTGGGTGCTGGTGGTGGGCGCGCTGGCGATCGCGGCCGCCTGGTTCTACACGGGCGGCAAGCACCCGTACGGCTACCGCGGGCTCGGCGAGCTGGCCGTGTTCGTGTTCTTCGGGGTCGTGCCGGTGGTGGGCACGGCGTACGTGCAGACCGAGCAGCTGAGCTGGCCTGCGCTGTTCGCGTCGATCCCGGTGGGGCTGCTGTCGTGCTCGATGCTGGTGGTCAACAACCTGCGTGACGTCGGCACGGACGGGCAGGCGGGCAAGCGCACGCTGGCGGTGCTGCTGGGGGCCGAGCGCACCCGTACGCTCTACGTGGCCTGCCAGGTCGTGCCGTTCGTGGTGGCGCTGGCGATGATCCCGATCACGCCGTGGGCGGCGCTGGTGCTGCTGGCCGCGCCGCTGGCGATCCAGCCGATCCGGACGGTGCTGGGCAAGGCGGTGGGCCCGGCGCTCATCGCGGTGCTGCAGCAGACGGGCAAGCTGCAGATGGCGTACGGGGTGCTGTTCGCGGTGGGCCTGGCCATCATCTTCTAGCGGGCGACCGTTCTAAGGTGGGACGGTGAAGGATTTCATCGCCGGACTGCCCAAGTGCGAGCTGCACCTGCACATCGAGGGCACGCTGGAGCCCGAGCTCAAGTTCGAGCTGGCCAGGCGCAACGGCCTCGAGCTGCCCTATGCGACGGTCGAGGAGATGCGGGCGGCCTACACCTTCGACAGCCTGTCCTCCTTCCTGACGATCTACTACGAGGGCATGCGGGTGCTGCGCACCGAGCCCGACTTCTACGATCTGGCCATGGCCTACCTGCGCAAGGCCGCCGAGCAGAACGTCCGCTACGCCGAGATCTTCTTCGACCCGCAGGCGCACACCTCGCGGGGCGTGCCGTTCGACGTGGTGATCCGGGGGCTGCGGCGGGCGCTGATGGACGCGCACGCGCAGCTCGGGGTGCGGGCGCAGCTGATCATGTGCTTCCTGCGCGACTTCCAGGCCGAATACGCGATGGCGACGCTGCTGGAGTCGCTGCCGTACAAGGAGTGGATCGCCGGGGTCGGGCTGGACTCCGACGAGAAGGGCAACCCGCCGAGCAAGTTCGCGGCGGTCTACGAGCGGGCCCGGCAGGAGGGCTACCTGCTGACCATGCACTGCGACGTGGACCAGGACAACGCGATCGAGCACATCCGCCAGGCCATCGAGGACATCGGCGTCGACCGGATCGACCACGGCGTCAACATCCTGGAGGACCAGCGCCTGGTCGAGGCCGTGCTGGCGCGGGGCATCGGGCTGACCTGCTGCCCGATCTCCAACGGCTACGTCACCGAGTCGATGAAGGCCGAGGGCATCCGCAAGCTGATGGACCTGGGTGTGCGGGTGACGATCAACTCCGACGACCCGGCCTATTTCTCGGGTTACGTGGCGGAGAATCTGGTGGCCGTCCAGGAGGCCCTGCAGCTCGGCCGGGAGGACCTGGCCCAGCTCCAGCGCAACGCCTTCGAGATCACCTGGCTGCCCCGGCGGCTCAAGGACGCCTATGTCGCCGAGGTCGACGCTTATGTCTCGTGACGGCGTCACCGAGCCGCTAGCCTAGGAACACAACCGTGCACCCCGACGCAGCGAGCGCGAGGGATCGTGGTCAACCGGCTGAGCGTGCCCAGCGGCATCGAGGAGTTCGAGCGGGCACTCGCTGAGTGCGTCACCATCGCGGAGCGGGCGATGCCCGACTCCCCGATGCTCAGCGTCGCGCTGTGCGCGGAGGGCGGCCTGCGCACCGTGGCCCGCTCGCACGCCCGGGCCGAGCTGCTCGACGGGTTACAGGTGGCCGCGGGGCAGGGGCCCGTCCTCGACACGATCGACAGCGGGCGGCCGGTGACGGCGCGCGATCTGGCCGCCGGCTCCCCGTGGCCGCGTTTCACGGCGGAGTGGCCGGAGATACGCGCCGTGCACTGCGAGCCGCTGGAGTCGGAGGGCGCGCTGCTCGGCGTGCTCACGCTCTACTCCTACCGCTCGGCCGGGTTCGCCGGGGAGACCCGGGTCGCCGTGGGCGTCACCGCCGCCCACATCGGCCTGCTGTTCCGTACGGCGCTGGACGTGGCCCGCATGCGTGAGGTGGCGGCGCAGCTCAAGGAGGCGCTCACCACCCGTGCGATCATCGACCAGGCGCTCGGCATCGTCATGGCGCAACGCCGCTGCACCGCCCAGCAGGCGTTCGAGGTCCTCCGCCACGTCTCCCAGGACCGGAACGTCAAGCTGCACCAGATCGCGGCCTCGATCGTGGAGCAGGTGAGCGGCGAGCCGGCGCAGCGCTCCCGCTTCGAGGAGCCGCCGCCCCACATCGAGCGCTGACGCGCACGAGATCGCGGACGGCGGGACGCCGGCGGCGAGGCATCATGGAGTGAGCTTTTCCGAGGAAGGGACCTGACCACGTGCGGCACGAGAAGACCCCCGTTCTGGCGGTGACCCCGGGGCCGGCCTCGGGGGTCAGGGGGGCGATCGCCGGCAACCTGCGGCGCACCCGGCTGGCCCGCGGGTTCAGCGTGCGCGAGCTGGCCGAGCTGACCGGGGTGAGCAAGGCGCTCATCTCGCAGATCGAGCGGGGCGTGGCCAACCCGACGATCGAGGTGCTGACCAGGCTGGCCACCTCGCTGGACCTCACGTTCGCCGAGCTGACCAGGACCCACCTGGTGGAGCCCGAGGTGATCCGCCGGGGCGAGGGCGAGCCCCAGGTGGTCGGCGACACGACGGTGCGCAGCCTGTTCGCGGCGGCGGACCGGCGGCGGTTCGAGCTGGCCGAGGGCGACCTGCCGCCGATGACGCGCAGCGCCAAGAGCGCCCACGGGCGCGGGTCCGTCGAGCACGCCTACGTGGTCACGGGCACGGTCAGCGTCGAGACCGACGCGTGGACGGTGCGCCTGGGCGAGGGCGACGCGGTGCGCTTCGCGGCCGAGCTGGACCACGTCTACGTCACCGGCGAGGCGGGCTGCCGGGTGCTGACGCTGATCTCGTTCTCCGAGGACTGACGGGCACCGACGAGAGCTGAGGAGGACCGGCTAGGGCCAGTCGCCGGAGCCGTCGGGCACGCTGGCCAGCAGCTCCCGGGTGTAGGCGTGGCCGGGGTCGTCGAGCACCCGCTCCACCGGGCCGCTCTCCACGCACTCGCCGGCCCGCAGGACGTAGAGGCGGTCGGCGAGCTGGCGCACCACGGCCAGGTCGTGCGTGATGAACAGCAGGCCCATCGACAGCCTCTCGCGCAGCCCGGCGAGCAGGGTGAGCACCTGGGCCTGCACGGAGACGTCGAGCGCCGACACGGGCTCGTCGCAGACCAGCAGCCGGGGCTCGCCGGCCACCGCGCGGGCGATGGCCACGCGCTGCCGCTCGCCGCCCGACAGGTTGGCCGGCCGCAGCCCGGCCATGGCCGGGTCGAGGCCCACCAGCTCCAGCAGCGCGGCCACGTCGGCGGGGCGGCCGTCGGCCTCGAGCGCCTCCTTGAGGGTGGCGCGCACGGTGCGGGCGGGGTTGAGGGTCGAGTACGGGTCCTGGAAGATCATCTGAACGGTCCGCCGCGCCCGGCGCACGTCCTTGCGGGCCATCCGGGTGTAGTCGGAGCAGTCTTGCCCGCCGAGCAGGATCGTGCCGGAGTCCGGCCGTTCCAGCCCGGTCACGCAGCGGGCCAGCGTCGTCTTGCCGGAGCCGGACTCGCCGACGACGGCCACGATCTCACCGGGGGCGACGGTCAGGCCGACGCCGGCGAGGGCGGGCCCGGTGGCTCCCGGGTACGTCTTGCGCAGCTCCCGCACGTCGAGCACCGGCTCGGCGGAGGCCCGTACGGGCGCCGCGACGCCCACCGGCGGCGGCGGCGCCACGGGCAGCTCGCCGGCCCGCACGCACGCCGACGACCACCCGGTGCCCCGGAGCTCGGGCGTGCCCGCCAGGCACCGGTCGGCGACGTGCGCGCACCGGTCGGCGAACCCGCACCGGCCGGTCACCGCGTCGTGCGCCGGCACCGACCCCGGCACCGACGGGATGGCCGCCAGGCGACGATCGGCGGGCGGCTCGGCGGCCAGCAGCGCCCGCGTGTACGGGTGCCGCTGCTCCTTCCGCAGCTCGGCAGCGTTGGCCACCTCCATGACCCGCCCCGCGTACATGACCACGACCCGGTCGCACATCGAGAACGCCACCCGCAGATCGTGCGTGATCAGCACGAACGTCATGTCCCGCGCCCGCTGGACGCGCCGGATGAGCGCCCGCACCTCCCGCTGCGTGGTGGCGTCCAGCGCGGTGGTGGGCTCGTCGGCGACCAGGATCCGCGGCCCGGCCGCCAGCGCCGCGGCGAGCCCGACGCGCTGCCGCATCCCTCCCGAGAGCTGGGACGGGTACCGCCCCGCCACCTCGGCCCCGAGCCCCACCTCGGCGAGCAGCCGGGTCACCTCGCCCTTGGCGTCGATCCCGCGCGGCAGGCCGTCGGCGATCTGCCTGCCCGCCCTGCGCAGCGGGTTGAGCAGCGTGAACGGGTCCTGCATGAGCAGGGAGACGGTGCCGCCGCGCATCCGCCGCAGCGTCCGGGGGTCGTCGTCAACCCGGCGGCCGTCGATGTGCACCTGCCCGTCCGACTCCAGTCCGGCGGGCAGCAGCCCGAGCAGCGCGCGCACGGTCAGCGACTTGCCCGACCCCGACTCGCCGACTATCGCCACCGACTCCCCCGGGCCGGCCTCGAAGGACACGTCGGAGAGCAACGTACGCCCGGAGGCGGGCTGCCGTACGGTCAGGCCGTTCACGCTCAGCATGTCAGCGTGCCCTTCCGCGCCGGTCGACGCGCTCGTGCAGCCAGTCGCCCACGACGTTGAGCGCCGCCGCGGTGGCGATGATGGCCAGGCCGGGGGCGATGACGGCCCACGGGTTGGTCAGGAACTGGGTACGGTTGTCGGCCAGCGTCCGTCCCCAGTCGGGCGACCCGGCGGGCACCCCGAGGCCGAGGAACGACAGCGACGACAGCGACACCAGCGCGTACGCGAAGTTCACGAACGCCCCGGCCAGGCTGACGGAGGCGACGTTCGGCCAGATGTGCCGGGTCATGATCCGCCAGGAGGAGAGGTTCTTGAGCAGGGCGGCCTCGACGTAGGGCCGGTGGCGCTGCTCCAGCACCGCGCCGCGCACGACCCGCGTGTCCGTGGGCGCGAACAGCACCACCAGCACGGCGATGGCCGGCCCGTAGCCGCCGCCGAGCACGCCCGCCACCACGATGGCGACCAGCAGCGCGGGCAGCGAGAACATCAGGTCGGCCCAGCGCATGGCGAGGGTGTCCGCCCAGCCGCCGAGGTATCCGGCGGCCAGCCCGATCAGGTTGCCGATCAGCATCGACCCGGCGGCCACCGCGAGCGCGCCCGGCACCGCCGTACGAGCCCCGGCGACCAGCAGTTGCAGCACGTCCCGGCCCAGGTCGTCGGTGCCGAGCGGGTGGCCAGGACCCGGCAGGGAGATGCCGGTCATGAGGGAGTCCAGGCGAACGACGCGTCGGGGGCCTTGAGCTTGATCGTCACCTCGGAGGCGCCGGTGGCCTCGACGGAGTCCACGTCGGCGTAGGCGTAGGCGAACGCGGTGGTCGAGCCCTCCTTGGCGTGCAGGTTCAGGCTGGCCACGACGTCGGCGGCGGTCAGCGGGGTCCCGTCGGAGAAGGTCACGCCGGAGCGGATCCGGTAGACGTACGTGGTCGCGTCCTTCCTGGTCCACGACTCGGCCAGGGACGGCTGGAGGCTGCCGTCCTGGCCCACTCCCACCAGGGCCTCCTGGACGAGGAGGGCGACGACGTAGTTCATGATGCCCGCCTCCTTGCCCGCGTCCAGCGAGCCGATGGAGGACGGCAGGGCCACCCGCAGCGTGTCCAGGGGAGCCTGCCCGGACGGTGGCGCGGTGGCGTCGTCGGAGCCGCACGCGGCCAGGAACGCCGGGAGGGCCGCGACGAGCGCGGCGGACCGCAGGATGGAACGCCGGGAGAGGGGCAGTTCGGCCACCGGGGGACCCTACTTTCACGCGACCGGCCAACCCGCCTAGCTGCAGTGTCTATCGGCAAAATCCAATTGGCACATGAGAGTATTCGGTCGTTCCGTCGCCGGTCAAACCCACTCCTCGAATGGGGAATACGGGGTCAGGGTCAGGCGCGGCGCATGACCACGCGCGGCGCGACCTCGATGCCCAGCTCGCGCTCGTGCTCGACCAGCGCCCGGAGCTCCGGGCCCCACTCGGCCTCGGGCATCACGGAGAAGCCGTGCCGGGCGTACCACGGCGCGTTCCAGGACACGTCCCGGTACGTCGTCAGCGTCACGGCCGGCGCGCCCGCGGCCCGCGCGTGGTCGATCACGGCCGTCACCAGGCGCCCGCCGATCCCCTGGCGCATGCTGCCGGGGTGCACGGCGAGCTGGTCGAGGTGCAGGTTGCCGTCGACCCATCCGATCAGCGCGAAGCCGGCCGGAGGCGTCCCCTCGACCAGCACGGCACTGGGGTCGTCGACCTCTTCGATCATCGTGGTGCCGGGCGGGAACACGATGCCCACCTGCTCGAACAGCCGGTCGGCGGCCAGCTCGATGGAGACCAGCCCGGGCAGCTCGCCCGCTTCCGCCCATCGCACCATGGCGACACGATCTCATGTTTCGGGCGGATGTCGCAGCTCGTATTAGGGTTGAAGATCGTAGGCCCGGCTGTGCGGAGCCGGGACCCTCTCCTCACGACGTGCCCACGGCCTATTCGGGCGTGGGCACGTCGTGTGCGGTCATGTCGCGTGCGGCGTGGAGACCTCAGAGGTCGAGCAGCGGCTCCAGGCCCACGGTGAGACCGGGCAGCTCGCGCACCCTGCGCACGCCGAGCAGCACGCCCGGGGTGAAGGCGGCCCTGCTCATCGTGTCGTGCCTGATCGTGAGGATCTCGCCGTCGCCGCCGAGCAGCACCTCCTGGTGCGCGATCAGCCCGGACAGGCGCACCGCGTGCACGTGCACGCCGCCCACGTCGGCCCCGCGGGAGCCGTCGAGCGCGGTGCTCGTCGCGTCGGGCATCGCGCCCATCCCGGCCTTGGCCCGTGCCTCGGAGACCAGCTCCGCCGTGCGGCGGGCCGTGCCGGAGGGCGCGTCGGCCTTGTTGGGGTGGTGCAGCTCGACGATCTCGACGGACTCGAAGTGGCGGGCCGCCTGCTGGGCGAAGTGCATCATGAGCACGGCCGCGATGCCGAAGTTGGGGGCGATCAGGCAGTTGGTGCCGGGGTTGGCCGCCAGCCAGCCCCGCACGGTCCGCAGGCGCCCCTCGTCGAACCCGGTCGTGCCCACCACGGGGTGGACGCCGTGGCCGATGGCCCATTCGAGATTGCCCATGACCACGTCGGGATGGGTGAAGTCGACCACCACCTCGGCACCCGACAGGCCCTCGATGGGGTCGTCCTTGTCGAGCGCGGCCACCAGCTCCATGTCGGTGGCCGCCTCGACCGCCTTGCACACCTCGACGCCCACACGCCCTTGGGCGCCGAGCACACCTACCCTGATCACAGGAAAACCCTATCGGACGGCGTCGGTGAAGTCCTTGTCGCCGTACGGGCCGATCACGGCGAGCGTGAGCGGCCGGTTGAGCACGTCGCGGGCCACCTCGGAGATCTCGTCGGGGGTGACGGACTCGATGCGCGACAGCACCTCGTCCACCGACATCAGCTCGTCGTAGACCAGCTCGTTCTTGCCGATGCGCGACATGCGCGAGCCGGTGTCCTCAAGACCGAGCACGAGCCCGCCGCGCATCTGCCCCTTGCCGCGCATGATCTCGTCGGCGCTCAGGCCCTCGGCCACCACCCTGGACACCTCGTCCCGGCAGATCTTGAGCACGTCGTCGATCTTCGACGGCAGGCAGCCCACGTAGATGCCGAACTGGCCGGTGTCGGCGTAGGCCGAGGTGTAGCTGTAGGCCGAGTAGGCCAGGCCGCGCTTCTCCCGGATCTCCTGGAACAGCCTGGACGACATGCCGCCGCCCAGCGCCGCGTTGAGCACGCCCAGCGCGAACCGGCGCTCGTCGGTGCGGGACAGGCCGGTCGTGCCGAGCACCAGGTTGGCCTGCTCGGTGGGCCGGTCGAGCACCGCGACGCCGGAGTGCGTCTCGGCACCCGGTCCGCTCGTGCGCGGCGGCGCGAACTCGGCCGGGCCGACCAGCGCCCCGGCCCGTTCGTACGCCCGGGTGACCAGCTCGACGACCTCTTCGTGCCGGATGTTGCCGGCGACGGACACGACCGTGCGGCGGGGCCGGTAGTAGCGGCGGTAGTACTCGGCGATCCGCTCCCGCCCGAGGGCGTTGATGGAGTCGACCGTGCCCAGGATGGGCCGGCCGATCGGCGAGTCACCGTAGAGCGCGGCGGCGAACTGCTCGTGCACCACGTCAGAGGGGTCGTCATCGTGCATGGCGATCTCTTCGAGGATCACGCCCCGCTCGGACTCGACGTCCTCGTCGGTCACCAGCGAGCTGGTCACCACGTCGGCGAGCACGTCGACCGCGATCGGCAGGTCCTCGTCGAGGACCCGCGCGTAGTAGCAGGTGTATTCCTTCGCCGTGAAGGCGTTGATCTCGCCGCCGATCCCCTCGATGGAGGCGGAGATCTCCATGGCGTCGCGCGTGGGCGTGCCCTTGAACAGCAGGTGCTCAAGGAAATGGGTGGCCCCCATGTGCTCGGGGGCCTCGTCACGCGAGCCGATGCCGACCCACATGCCGACCGCGACGCTCCGCACGGTCGGCATGGTCTCGGTCACCACGCGCAGCCCACCCGGGAGGACGGTGCGCCTTACCACCCCGGCTCCGTCCTTGCCGGGGTGCAGCGTGGTCGTCGTCACGAGTTCCGGTCGTCCCCATCGCTGCGGGTGCTGCGCACGCGCGTACGGGTGCGGCGCGGCCGGTCGGACTTCTCCTCGGCGGCCGGAGCGGCGTCCTCGGTCTGCTCGGGACCCTCGGCGGGACCCTCGCCACCGGTGGCGCCCTTCGCCTCCTTCTCGGCGGCCTCCTTCTCGATGACCTCGACCGGCACCAGCGAGAGCTTGCCCCGGCCGTCGATCTCGGCGATCTCGACCTGGACCTTCTCGCCGACGCTCATGACGTCCTCGACGTTCTCGATCCGCTTGCCACCGTGCAGCTTGCGGATCTGGGAGACGTGCAGCAGGCCGTCCTTGCCGGGCATGAGCGAGATGAACGCGCCGAACGCCGCGATCTTGACGACCGTGCCCAGGTAGCGCTCGCCGACCTCCGGCATGTGCGGGTTGGCGATCGCGTTGATCGCCGAGCGGGCGGCCTCGGCGGACGGCCCGTCGGTGGCGCCGATGTAGATCGTGCCGTCGTCCTCGATGGTGATCTCGGCGCCCGTGTCGTCCTGGATCTGGTTGATCATCTTGCCCTTCGGGCCGATGACCTCGCCGATCTTGTCGACCGGGACCTTGATGGTGATGATGCGCGGCGCGGTCGGGTTCATCTCCGCCGGAGAGTCGATCGCCTCCTGCATCACGTCGAGGATCGCCAGGCGGGCGCCCTTGGCCTGCTTGAGCGCGCCGGCCAGCACGCTGGCCGGGATGCCGTCAAGCTTGGTGTCGAGCTGCAGGGCGGTGATGACGTCCTTGGTGCCGGCGACCTTGAAGTCCATGTCGCCCATGGCGTCCTCGGCGCCGAGGATGTCGGTCAGCGTGACGTAGGTGTCACCCTCGCCGATCAGGCCCATCGCGATGCCCGCGACCATCTCCTTGAGCGGCACGCCCGCGTCGAGCAGCGCCATCGTGGAGGCGCAGACCGAGCCCATCGAGGTGGAGCCGTTGGAGCCGAGCGCCTCGGAGACCTGGCGGATGGCGTACGGGAACTCCTCGCGCGTGGGCAGCACGGGGATCAGCGCCCGCTCGGCCAGCGCGCCGTGACCGATCTCGCGGCGCTTGGGCGAGCCCACCCGGCCGGTCTCGCCGGTGGAGTAGGGCGGGAAGTTGTAGTTGTGCATGTAGCGCTTGGTCCGCTCGGGGTTGAGCGTGTCGATGACCTGCTCCATGCGCAGCATGTTGAGGGTGGTGATGCCCATGATCTGGGTCTCACCGCGCTCGAACAGCGCCGAGCCGTGCACCCGGGGCACCACGTGGACCTCGGCCGACAGCGCGCGGATGTCCTTGGTGCCGCGGCCGTCGATGCGGATGCCCTCCTTGACGACCCGCTCGCGCATGAGCTTCTTCATCACCGAGCGGAACGCGGCGGAGATCTCCTTCTCCCGGCCCTCGAACTCGGGCAGGAGCTTCTCGGCGGCCAGCGCCTTGACCTTCTCCAGCTCGTTCTCGCGCTCCTGCTTGCCGGCGATGGTCAGCCCGGCGGCCAGCTCGGTCTTGATCGCGGCCTCGACGGCGGCGTAGACGTCTTCCTGGTATTCCAGGAACACCGGGTATTCGGCCGTCTCCTTCGCGGCGACCTGCGCGATGCGCGACTGCGCCTCGCACAGCACCTTGATGAAGGGCTTGGCGGCGTCGAGACCCTGGGCGACGGTCTCCTCGGTGGGCGCGACGGCGCCCTCGGCGACCAGCTTGAGCGTGTCCTTGGTGGACTCGGCCTCGACCATCATGATCGCGACATCGCCGTCGTCGAGCACGCGGCCCGCCACGACCATGTCGAACGTCGCCCGCTCCAGCTCGTGGTGCGTCGGGAAAGCCACCCACTGGCCGTCGATCAGCGCGACGCGCACGCCGCCGATCGGGCCGGAGAAGGGCAGGCCCGCGAGCTGGGTGGACAGGGACGCGGCGTTGATCGCGACCACGTCGTAGAGGTGGTCGGGGTTGAGCGCCATGACGGTGGCGACGACCTGGACCTCGTTGCGCAGGCCCTTGACGAACGACGGGCGCAGTGGCCGGTCGATCAGCCGGCAGGTGAGGATGGCGTCCTCGGAGGGACGGCCCTCACGGCGGAAGAACGAGCCGGGGATGCGACCCGCGGCGTACATCCGCTCCTCGACGTCGACCGTGAGCGGGAAGAAGTCGAACTGCTCCTTCGGATTCTTGGACGCGGTGGTCGCCGACAGCACCATCGTGTCGCTGTCGAGATAGGCGACGGCGGAACCCGCCGCCTGGCGCGCGAGCCGTCCGGTCTCGAACCGGATCGTACGCGTGCCGAATGAGCCGTTGTCTATGACGGCTTCAGCAGTGTGGACACCCTCCACGGGGGACCTCCTTGTGGTCGGTCTCCCGCGCCCTTTTTCTCACCGGCACCCTCGTTAGGTGCAGCGCCGGTCTTCGATCGAAGCGCCCGGTCATTCTTACCGGAAGCCACTACCGAGGACCGGCCCGCAGGCGTCGCGGGTCGCATGGTGCTGAACGGACGCGGGGGCTGTGTGTCTCGGATTTTCAGTTTTACGTCAGGCGCTGGGCTGTTTCACGCCGCCACGCGCCTGGCCCTATGGGGTCCTACCCCATATGAGAAGGGAGCGGCGCGGACGCCGCTCCCTTTCATGCTATCGGCGCAGGCCGAGCCGCTCGATGAGCGAACGGTAGCGCTGGATGTCGACCTTCTGCAAGTACTTCAGCAGGCGGCGCCGGCGCCCGACGAGCAGCAGCAGACCACGACGGCTGTGGTGGTCGTGCTTGTGCGTCTTCAGGTGCTCGGTGAGCTCGCTGATGCGCTTGCTGAGCAGCGCGATCTGCACCTCGGGCGAACCGGTGTCGCCTTCGGCCGTCGCGTACTCACTGATGATGGTCTTCTTGGCAGCGGTGTCGAGGGACACGGCTCTCCTTCGAACTACGGACACGCGCGAATGAGATGAGGTCGCGAACAACCGTGCGTGCCTACAGTCGCCGCGTGAAGGCCGTCATGGGCAGCGCGCAGCACCGCCGCTACAGAGCCGACATGAAAGGTTACCACCTCATGTCCAGTGCTCGGGCGGCCCGTCATGGACGAGTGTCAGCTCGTCAGGCGCCGGGCGTCAGCTCGTCAGGCGCCGGGTGGCCGCCACGTCGGCGTGGATCTGGGCGATCAGCTCGTCGATCGAGTCGAACCGGGTGTTGCCGCGCAGCCGCGCCGCGAACTCCACCGCCACGTGCACGCCGTAGAGCTCCAGATCGTCCCGGTCCAGCGCGTACGCCTCCACCGTGCGCGGCACGCCCTCGAACGTCGGGTTGGTGCCGACCGAGATCGCCGCCGGCCAGCGCTCCCCCTCGTACAGGGCGGGCAGGTTGGCCACCGGAACGCACTCCAGCCATCCCGCGTAGACCCCGTCCGCCGGGATCGCGGTGTGCTGCGGGGTCTCGACGTTGGCCGTGGGGAAGCCGAGCTGGCGCCCGCGCTGGTAGCCGCGCACGACCACGCCCTCCACCCGGTGCGGGCGGCCGAGCCGGTCCGCCGCGCCCGCCACGTCGCCCGTGACGAGCCGCTCGCGAATCGCGGTCGAGGAGACGGCGTCGAGCTCGGGCACGGCCTCCACCTCGAAGTCGTACTTATCGCCCAGCGTCCGCAATGTCTCTACATCGCCGCTGGCGCCCTGCCCGAACAGGAAGTTCTCCCCCACCACCACGACCGCGGCGCGCAGCCGCTCGGCCAGGACGTTCTGGGCGAACTCGTCGGGGCTGTTACGCGACAGGCCGAACGTGAACGCCACCGTGTCGATCTCGTCCACCCCGAGCCCGCCCAGCAGCTCGGCCCTGCGCCGCGCGCTGGTCAGCCGCGGCGGGTGCGACCCGGGCCGCACGACCTCGTCCGGATGCGGCTCGAACGTGACGGCCACGCTGCGCAGCCCCCGCTCGCGAGCGACGGAGACGGCTCGCTCGACCACCCGCTGGTGCCCTCGGTGGACTCCGTCGTACACGCCGATGGTGACGACAGACCTCTCCGAACCCTGCACGCTAGGCCCCATTCGCTCGTCGCCGGATCAACCCGTACAAGCCTGCCATGCGGCTCGGCATTCCCTCCAATCGAGGGGACTATCATCGGGCATCATGCCTCGTTACGCGCTTCTGATCCTGCCTGCCTTCAACCGGGTCTACGGTGAGAGCTCCATCCGGCTGACCCGCAGTGAGCTGGCCGTCTTCAGCGCGCGTGCCCTCGGCGGCGTGGTGCTGGACAGCGAGGAGACGCGGATCGGCGGCGTCCCCTACGTGACGTTCGAGACGACCCGGCCGCTGGACGACGCCGACCTCGCGCTGCTGTCCAACCTCTCCTCCGTCTACGCCGTCTTCGGGATGGAGGGCGAGCTGCTCAGGCCGCAGACCATGCGGCCGCGCGACCGGCTGAGCAGCGACCTGATCACCATCCAGAAATACGCCGGCAAGACCAACGAGCACTTCACCAAGCTGCTGCTCAACGTCACCGCGCTGGCGGGCGACAAGGGCCTGGCCGACGGGCTGTCGGTGTTCGACCCGCTGTGCGGCCGCGGCACGACCCTCAACCAGGCCCTCATGTATGGCTACGACGCCTACGGCATCGACGTCGACGCCAAGGACTTCGAGGCCTACACGGGCTTCGTCAAGACCTGGCTGCGCAACAAGCGGCTCAAGCACACCGCCGAGACCGTACCGGTGCGCCGCGAGCGGGCCCTGGCCGGGCGGCGGTTCAACGTCACCTTCGGCCTGTCGAAGGAGGCGGTCAAGGCCGGCGACGTGCAGCACCTGACCGTGGTCAACGCCGACACCCTCAAGAGCCGCGAGTTCTTCAAGCCGCGCTCGTTCGACCTCCTGGTGACCGACGCCCCCTACGGCGTCCAGCACGGCAGCAAGGGCGGCGCGGGCCTGTCCCGAAGCCCTCTGGAACTGCTCGCCCGGGCCGTGCCGGTCTGGGCCGAGCTGCTGCGGCCGGGCGGGGCGATGGGCATCGCCTGGAACACCTACGGCGGCAAGAGCGCGGAACTGGCGGGCATCTTGGGAGACGCCGGCCTCGAGGTCGTGACTTATCCAGACTTCGAGCACTGGGTGGACCAAGCGATCGTCCGCGACATCATCGTCGCCCGCAAACCCGCCTGAGAGGTCCCGGGAGGCGAGGAATCACTCCGGCACGTCGAAATCCGGACGGCCTCCCCAAAGGTGCGCCTCATCGCGCTCATCGCGGCGCCACGGTGCCCGCCACAGTGCCGGGTCAGAACCGGTGTCGTCCACTGGAGCACAGCACCGTGGAATCAACCGACGAAGACGGCCAGGGGCTTGGCCACCCGGCCCTGCTCCTCCACCAGCGC
This sequence comes from Nonomuraea sp. KM90, assembly GCF_052246675.1. NCBI lineage: Bacteria > Bacillati > Actinomycetota > Actinomycetes > Streptosporangiales > Streptosporangiaceae > Nonomuraea > Nonomuraea sp. KM90. The sequence goes on from NZ_JBQQCB010000006.1 coordinate 161,861, forward strand.
CAGCAGCTCACCCTCCGGTCCGAACACCCCGATCGGGCCCGTGCCGAGCCCGGCCGCGGGCAGCCGCCCGCCGTGCCCGATGACGCGGGCCTCCTCGGCCGTGACGTCCCGGCGCGGGAACGCCGCCGCCACCGCCTCGCCGATCGGCAGGATCACGCACTCCCCGGCCAGTTCCTCGATGGTCTTGGCCAGGGTGAGGTCGTAGGGCCCCACCCGGGTGCGCCGCAGCCGCGTCAGGTGCCCGCCCACCCCGAGCGCGGCGCCCAGGTCGCGGGCCAGCGCGCGGATGTAGGTGCCGCTGGAGCAGGTCACGACCGCGTCGACGTCCACGACGTCACCAGACGCCCGGATGTCGAGCACGTCGAACTGGCGCACGGTGACGGGCCTGGCGACCAGCTCGACCTCCTCGCCCGCCCGCGCCTTCTTGTAGGCCCGCTGGCCGTTCACCTTGATCGCGCTGACCTGCGGCGGGATCTGCATGATCTCGCCGGTCAGCGCCGCGACGCCCTTGTGGATCTCGGCCTCCGTGACACCGGCCGCCGAGGTCGTGGCGGTGGCCTCGCCCTCGGCGTCATCGGTGTTGGTGCTCACGCCGAGCCGGATCGTGGCGGTGTAGACCTTCTCGGTCAGCGTCAGGTGCCCGAGCAGCCTGGTCGCCTTCTCCACGCCGATCACCAGCACGCCCGTCGCCATCGGGTCGAGCGTGCCGGCGTGCCCCACCCGGCGGGTGCCCGCGATGCGCCGCATCTTGGCCACCACGTCGTGGGAGGTCCATTCGCCCGGCTTGTCGACGATGATCAGACCGCTCTCGGCCATCAGGAAACCTTCCCCAGCTCGCGCCGGAACTTCGCCATGGTCTCCTCCACGGTGTCGTGCGAGGTGTACCCGGCCGCGTTGTGATGCCCGCCGCCACCCAGCGCCGCGCACACGGCCGCCACGTCGGCGGCGCCCTTGGACCTGGTGGACACCTGCCAGTCGCCCTGGTCGTCCTCCTTGAGCACGACCGTGACCTCGGCCTCGTCGGTGCGGCGCACGATGTCGATGATCCCCTCGAGCTCCGCGTACGGCAGCCCGTACGCGGCCCGGTCCACCCGCGTCACGTACGTCCACACCAGACCGCCCTCCAGCTCCACCCGGTCGAGGGCGGCGGCCAGCACCTTGAGGTAGCCGAACGGCGAGCGGTCCCACAGCTCGCGGGCGATCTCGTCGGTGTGCAGCCCGGTGGCCACGAGCCTGGCCGCCATCTGGTGCACGGCCGGCGTGGTCGAGGAGTAGCGGAACGACCCGGTGTCCGTCACCAGGCCGGCGTACAGGCAGGTGGCGATGTCCCGGTCGAGCCGGCCGCCGAGCCGGTAGACGAGCTGCTCGGCCAGCATGGCGGTGGCGGCGGCCTTGGCGTCGATGAGGCTGAGCGTGCCGAACCCCGCGTTCGACGGGTGGTGGTCGACCACGACGAGCTCGCGCGCCACGGCCGCGTTGGGGCCCAGCAGCCCGAGCCGCTCGAACGTCGAGGAGTCGAACACGATCATCAGCTCGGGCGCGGCCGGATAGTCCGACGGCGGCACCAGCATCTCCTGCCCCGGCAGGAACCGCAGCAGCCGCGGCACCGCGAAGTGCCGGTCGCCGAACGACGCCACCACCCGCTTGCCCATCGAGCGCAGCACGAACGCGACCGCCAGCATCGAGCCGAGCGCGTCGCCGTCGGGGGTGACATGGCAGGCCAGCGCGACCTCGTCGGCCTGGCTGATCAGCCGCAGCGCCCGATCCCACGAGGACTCCGGGATCGGGCAGGTGTCCGCCGGCCGCGCGTCCAGGCGCGCCGGGCGGTCGGCCCGGTCGCGTACGTCGGGCGTCACGCCTGGTCTTCCCTACTGACTTCCGAGCTCAGCTCGGACACCGCGTCGACACCCTCCTCGTCGGGCTTCCTGTAGGGATCGGGCTCGCCCGCGTACGACGCCGTCTGGGCCTGCCGCGCCACCTCGGCGTCGCGCGCCCGGGCGGCGTTGATCAGGTCGTCCAGGTGACGGGCGCTGTCGGGCAGCGGGTCGTGCTTGAACGTCAGCGTCGGGGCGAAGCGTACGCCGGTCTGGCGGCCCACCTCGGAGCGGATGATCCCCTTGGCGCTTTCGAGGGCGGCGGCACTGTCGGCCCGCTCGGCGTCGGAGCCGAACACCGTGTAGAACACCGTCGCATCGCGCAGGTCGGCGGTGATGCGGGTGTCGGTCACGGTGACGAAGCCCAGGCGCGGATCCTTGATCCGTCGCTCCAGCATCTCGGCGACGATCTGCTGGATGCGATCGGCGAGCTTGCGCGCTCGTGCGGCATCCACCATGTTCGCTCCCCCTCACGCACGACCTGGCCGTGCAGTCGTTCAATCTTCGTCGTTGTAGAGCCGATGCCGGGCCGACAGCAGCTCGATCTCGGGGCGGAAAGCCACCATCCGCTCGCAGGCGTCCAGCAGTTCCTTGCAGTTACCCGCGGAGGCGGACACTACCGCCACGCCGACCTCCGCCCTGCGGTGCAGGTCGAGATGGCCGGTCTCAGCCACCGCGATGCTGGGGTAACGGCGCTGCAGCTCGGCGATCAGCGGCCGTACGACAGAGCGCTTCTGCTTCAGCGATCTGACGTCGCCGAGCAGGATGTCCAGGGTCAGAGCACCCACATACATCGTTGTCAACCACCGCTTGGCCTGGTGTGGTGAACGCACGCCCGGCCTGCTGCGGTGGGAACCAGGCCAGGGCGTGCGAGAGGCGCCCGGCGGATGTCCCGCCGGGCGCCCGGCCGCGCGTCACACGCGCGGCTTCTCCCGCATCTCGAACGTCTCGATCACGTCGTCGATCCGGATGTCGTTGTAGCCGACACCGATACCGCACTCGAAGCCCTCGCGGACCTCGGTCGCGTCATCCTTGAAGCGACGCAGGGACGAGACGGTCAGGTTGTCCGCGATGACGACGCCGTCGCGGATCACCCTGGCCTTGCTGTTGCGGACGATCACGCCGGAGCGGACCAGCGAACCGGCGACGTTGCCGATCTTCGGCACCTTGAAGACCTCGCGGACCTCGGCGGTGCCCATCTGGACCTCTTCGAACTCGGGCTTGAGCATGCCCTTGAGCGCCGCTTCGATTTCCTCGATCGCCTGGTAGATGACCGAGTAGTAGCGGATGTCGACGCCCTCGCGCTCGGCCAGGTCGCGCGCCCGAGGCTCGGGGCGGACGTTGAAGCCGATGATGACCGCGTTGTCGTCGGCGACGGCCAGGTTGACGTCGTACTCGGTGATCGCGCCGACCGCGCGGTGCAGGACACGAAGCCTGACCTCGTCGCCGACATCGATCTTGAGCAGGGCGTCTTCCAGGGCCTCCACCGAACCGGAGACGTCACCCTTGATGATGAGCTTGAGCTCGTCGACGCGGCCCTTCTCGAGGTTGCTGAACAGCTCCTCAAGGGTCAGGCGGCGGCTCGACTTCGCCATGTCGGCGCTGCGCTTGCGCGCCGCGCGCTGCTGGGCGATCTGCCGGGCCATCCGGTCGTCGGTGACCACGATGAAGTTGTCACCGGCGCCGGGAACGGCCGTCAGACCCATCACCAGGACCGGACGGGACGGCGTGGCCTCCTCGACCGCGTCGCCGTTGTCGTCGAGCATCGCGCGGACGCGGCCGAAGGCCTCGCCACACACGATCGAGTCGCCGACGCGCAGGGTGCCGCGCTGGACCAGGACGGTCGCGACAGGGCCGCGGCCCTTGTCGAGGTGAGCCTCGATCGCGATGCCCTGGGCGTCCATCGTCGGGTTGGCCCGCAGGTCGAGCTCGGCGTCCGCGGTCAGCAGGATGGCCTCGAGGAGCTCGTCGATGCCCGTGGCGTTCTTCGCCGAGATGTCGACGAACAGCGTCGAGCCGCCGTATTCCTCCGCCACCAGGCCGTATTCGGTGAGCTGGGCCCGGACCTTGTTCGGGTCGGCGCCCTCCTTGTCGACCTTGTTGACCGCGACCACGACCGGCACCTCGGCCGCCTGGGCGTGGTTGAGGGCCTCGATCGTCTGCGGCTTCACACCGTCGTCGGCCGCGACCACCAGCACCGCGATGTCGGTGGACTTGGCGCCTCGGGCACGCATGGCGGTGAACGCCTCGTGACCCGGGGTGTCGATGAAGGTGATCTTCCGGTCTTCGCCCTCGTGGACGGCGGCGACCTGGTAAGCACCGATGTGCTGGGTGATGCCACCCGCCTCGCGCGCCACCACGTTGGTCTTGCGGATGGCGTCGAGCAGCTTGGTCTTACCGTGGTCGACGTGACCCATGACGGTCACGACCGGCGGACGCGCGGCCAGGTCGGCCTCGTCGCCCTCGTCCTCGCCGAACTCGATGTCGAAGGCCTCGAGAAGCTCGCGGTCCTCCTCCTCCGGGCTGACGACCTGGATGTTGTAGTCCAGCTCGGCCCCGAGCAGCTGCAGCGTCTCCTCGTTGACCGACTGCGTCGCGGTCACCATCTCGCCCAGGTGCAGCATGATCTGCACGAGCGAGGCCGGGTTCGCGCCGATGCGGTCGGCGAAGTCGGACAGCGACGCACCGCGCGGCAGGCGGATCGTCGCGCCGTTGCCGCGAGCGACCTGCACGCCGCCGATCGCCGGCGCCGACATGTTGTCGAACTCCTGGCGCCTCTGGCGCTTGGACTTGCGGCCACGCGCGGGACGGCCGCCGGGGCGCCCGAAGGCTCCCGCGGTGCCACCGCCACGGCCACGACCGCCGCCACCGGGACGACCGCCGAAGCCGCCGCCACCGCCGCCGGGACCACCGGTGCCGGTGCGCTGGCCGGTGCCGCCGCCACCCGGGCGACCGGCGAAACCGCCGCCACCGCCACCGGGACGACCGCCACCGCCGCCACCACCGGGACGGCCACCGCCGCCACCGCCGGGACGACCGCCACCGCCACCGCCGCCACCACCGGGACGGCCACCGCCGCCACCACCGGGACCGGCAGGACGACCCTGCGGCATCATCATCGGGTTGGGACGCGGGCCACCCGGACGGGGACCACCGGCGCCGGGACCCGGACGCGGGCCGCCGGGGGGCGGGCCCGGACGCGGGCCGGCCGCGCCGGTCCTGCCCTCGCCACCGCCACGACCCTGCGGCGGACGCGGCATCGCGCCGTCGCGCGGCGGACCGTCACGACGCTCACGCTGGCCGGGACCGCCACCGCCCTCGCGGTTGCCGCCCGGACGCGGCGGACGGGACTGACCCATGCCGCTGGCGTTGGAAGAGAACGGGTTGTTACCAGGACGCGGACCACGCGGGCCGGGCTTGGGACCCGGTCCGGGGCGAGCGCCACCGCCGCCACCGGGGCGCGGCGCCTGCTGGGAGCCGCCACCGGCACCCGGACCGCCCGAACGAGGCGCCGGGCCGGGCTTGGGGCCGGGACGGGGCGCGGGCCCAGGCCGCGGGCCCGGGGTCGGACGAGCGGACGCACCGCTCTCGGGACGGGTTGGCGCCCCGCTCTCAGGACGAGCGGGCGCACTCTCGGAACGAGCGGGCGCGCCGCTCTCGAAACGCGCCTGCGGAGCCCCTGAAGTCTCACCGCGCGCGGCCTCAGGCTGCTGCTGCGGCTGGTGAGGCATCGGCACCGGCGGGCGCGGCTGACCGCCACCCGCGGGGCCTGGACGCGGACCGGGCTTGGGACCCGGACGCGGTGGGGCGGGGACCGACGCCTGTCCGGCGCCGTTACCGGCCTGGCTGTCCGCCGGCCGGGGAGCAGCCCTTGGCGGCTGCGGCTTGTTGGACGGCTGACCGCCGCCTCTCGAGGGGCCACCCTTGGATGCCCCCAACGCTTCGGTGAGCCTGCGGACCACCGGCGCTTCGATGGTCGAGGACGCCGAACGGACGAACTCTCCCATCTCTTGGAGCTTGGCCATGACGACCTTGCTCTCTACGCCGAACTCCTTAGCGAGCTCGTATACCCGGACCTTCGCCACTGCACTCCCTTACTCGGCCCGGGAGGCTGGCTGTGCCGTCCGGACCGTCGCTACCTTGACGTCTTCATCGCCGCGTGCTCATCAGGCGCTCATAGCAATCTGACTCCGCCCATCAACTCGGCGTCCTACATGACATTTCGTGGTTCTCCCTCCAGGTGCGCCCGCACGGGCGACACGTCAAGCGGCCCCGGCACGCGGAACGCGCGCGGAAACGCTCGGCGCCGCTCGGCAAGCTCCAGACAGCTTATGGACGGGTGCAGCGATGCACCTCGGCCAGGAAGCCGTCCTCGCAGGTCAAGGACCACGTGGTCCTCGACCCTCACCAGGCGGAGCAGCTCGGACTTAGCCGTGCGAACCCTGCAGCCCACACAGGTGCGCTGTGGGACCGCTTGGCCACCATATTCCAGCTTACCGTGTTGACGCATCTACGGAACCGGCGGCGTCCTCGGCTTGTGTATCGGGCCGGATGTCGATCCGCCATCCTGTGAGTCTCGCGGCGAGCCGGGCATTCTGCCCCTCTTTCCCGATGGCCAGCGAGAGCTGGTAATCGGGCACGGTCACCCGGGCCACACGCCCGTCGAGATCGAGAACCTCGACATGGGAAACGCGGGCGGGCGACAGGGCATTCCCCACGAAGTCGCCGGGATCCTCCGACCAGTCGATGATGTCGATCTTCTCGCCGTGCAGCTCGGTCATCACGTTGCGCACGCGCGAGCCCATCGGCCCGATGCAGGCGCCCTTGGCGTTGACGCCGGGCTTGCGCGACCGGACCGCGATCTTCGTACGGTGGCCGGCCTCGCGCGCCACCGCCGCGATCTCCACGGTGCCGTCGGCGATCTCCGGCACCTCGAGCGCGAACAGCTTCTTCACCAGCCCGGGATGCGTGCGCGACAGGGTGACCGAGGGGCCCTTGTGGCCCTTCTTCACCTGCACCACGTAGGCGCGGATGCGCTCACCGTGCACGTATTCCTCGCCGGGGACCTGCTCGGCGTGCGGCAGCACGGCCTCGATCTTGCCGAGGTCGACCAGCACCACGCGCGGGTCCTTGCCCTGCTGGATGACGCCGGAGACCAGCTCGCCCTCGCGGCTGGCGAACTCACCGAAGTTGATCTCGTCCTCGGCGTCGCGCAGCTGCTGCAGGATGACCTGCTTGGCAGTGGTGGCGGCGATCCTGCTGAAGTTGTTAGGCGTGTCGTCGAACTCCCTGACGACCTCGCCCTCCTCGTCCAGCTCGGCCGCCCAGATCATGACGTGACCGCTGCTGCGGTCGAGCTCGGCCCGCGCCTTGGAGGCGGCGCCGTCGGTGCGGAAGTAAGCGATCAGCAGAGCGTCCTCGATCGCCTTGACGACCAGGTCGAAGGAGATGTCCTTCTCCCGCTCCAGGCTGCGCAGGACGCTCATGTCGATGTCCACGACGGCTCCCCCTTAGCCTTCGTCGCCGTCGACGTCGTCGTCGAATCGGCGGAATTCCACCTGTACCCGTCCCCGGGTCAGGTCTTCGTAATCAAGCCTGTGTGCCGCGCCCGCGACGTCGAGCTCGACGCCGCCCTCATCGGCGGCCATGATGCGGCCCTCCACCACGGTGCCGTCCCTCAGCTCCGCCTTCACCAGCCGCTTGGCCGCACGGCGCCAGTGGCGCGGCTCGGTGAGGGGACGGTCGACGCCTGGCGAGGAGACCTCGAGCGTGTAGGCACCCTGGCCCATCGAGTCGTCGTCGTCCAGGGCCGCGGAGACGGCCTGGCTCACGTCGGCCACGTCGTCGAGGCTCACGCCGCCGTCACGGTCGACGATCACGCGCAGCAGCCGTCTTTTGCCTGCCTGGGTGACCGTGATGTCCTCCAGGTCGAGGCCCTCCGCGCTGACCACGGGCTCCAGGAGCTTCATCAGGTGGTCGCGGGGTGATGCGCTGCCCATATCGACCTCCCCTATTGTCATGTCTCAGCCGGGCGGACCTCGCCACTGGCTCCCCGCCGCCTGGCCGCTCAGCCAGCGACGACAGTTGACACCCTATCCGTATGAGGGCACGGAAAGAGCGCCACTCGTCACGGTCGAATGGCGGAGCGTCGCCGGACGGTGATCCGGGGCACTGGCCGTACGATGCTACCGAGGCCCCCGACAAGGGCCGGCACCAACTGGAGGTTCGAGTCCGTGCGCCCGCGTCAGCTCTCCCGGCGAGCCCTGCTGGCGGGCGGGGCGGCCGCTCTGACCGCCTGCAGCGCGTCGGACCCGCCGCAGCCGTCCGCCCCGGCTCCCGACTCCCCGGAAACCGTCCTGCTGAAGGATCTCATCGCCGAGAAGGAACGTACGGTCGCGCTCTATTCGTCCCTGATCTCGGGCGGGGCCGACAAGCTCGTGCCGTTCCGGGATCGGCACCAGGCCCATCTGAACGAGCTGCGCAAGCACGTGAAGGCCGGCACGGCGCCGCCGTCACCGTCCGCCGGCGCCACGGCGACCGCCAAGGCTTCGCTGGCGCGGCTGCGCACCCTGGAGCGCAAGGCCGCCGCCGAGCGGACGCGCCAGCTCGACGGCGTCTCGCCCGGGGTGGCCCAGCTCATCGCCAGCATCGGCGCCTGCGAGGCCGCCCACGCCGTCGCCCTGCCGAGGTCGCTGTGAACACCGTCCCAGCCGCCGTCCCGCCGAGGTCGTTGTGAACGCCGTCCGAGCCGTCGCCCTGCCGAGGTCGTTGTGAGTGTTGTGAGGACCGCCCGCGATAGGACCGCCGGGACCGCCGGCGACGTCGAGAAGCTGCGCAAGGCGCTGGCGGCGGAGCACGCCGCGCTGTTCGCGTACGGGCTGCTCGGGGCGCGGACGTCGGGATCGCTGCGCGACAAGGTCAGCGCGGCCTTCGACGCGCACCGGGCCAGGCGCGACCAGCTGCGCTCGTACATCACGACGCGCGGCGGCAAGCCCGCCGAGCCGGACGCCTCCTACATGCTGCCGTTCTTCCCCTCCGACGCCACGCTGGCCGCCAAGCTGGCCGTGCACCTGGAGACCGGCGTCACGGCCGCCTACCTGGAGCTGGCCGCCGCCGAGGAGGCGGCGCTGCGCCGCTACGCCGCGCTGGCCATGCAGGAGGCGGTGGCCCGCTCCTACTCCTTCCGGCCCGCCCAGCCGGCCGCCTTCCCCGGCATGCCGGTGGCGGCGGCCCCGTCGGTCTCGCCCTCAGCGGTACAGGGCGGAGGGTAGGTCGGGCCCGAGACGCCCGACGTGCCCGAAGCACCCGACGTGCCCGAAGCGCCTGACGTGCCCGGCACCCGAGGCACGGGTCTCGTCACCGTCACCCAGGGGTCGGGGCCGGCCCTCCCGGTCGCCTGACACCGCGCGCCACGCACGGCGCCCGGAGGGCCGTACGTGGCGCTGACGATGGGGAGAAGCAGGGTCAGCCGTTGACGGCCGCCAGGATGCGCTCGGCGGCCTCGGCGAGAGGGATCTCCGACTTCTCGCCGGACACCCGGTCCCGCAGCTCCACCACGCCCTGCGACAGCCCGCGCCCGACGACCACGATCGTCGGCAGGCCCAGCAGCTCCGCGTCCTTGAACTTCACGCCGGGCGAGACCTGCGGCCGGTCGTCCACCAGGACCCGCAGCCCGCGCGACTCCAGCTCCGCCCCGAGCTGCAGGGCGGCCTCCACCTGGTTCTCCTTGCCCGTGCCGACGATGTGCACGTCGGCGGGCGCGACCTCGCGCGGCCACACCAGCCCGAGCTCGTCGTAGGCCTGCTCGGCGATGACCGCGACCGCGCGGGAGACGCCGATGCCGTAGGAGCCCATGGTGATGCGGATGGGCTTGCCGTCGGGGCCGAGGGCGTCGAGACCGGCGGCGTCGGCGTATTTGCGGCCGAGCTGGAAGATGTGGCCGATCTCGATGCCCCGGTCGATGGACAGCGCGGAGCCGCAGCGGGGGCAGGGGTCGCCGGCGCGCACCTCGGCGGCCTCGATCGTGCCGTCGGGGGTGAAGTCGCGGCCCGCGACCACGTTGGCGGCGTGCTTGCCGGCCTCGTTGGCGCCGGTCACCCACGACGTGCCCGTGACGACCCGGGGGTCCACGAGGTAGCGGATGCCGAGCTCGCGCAGGATCTGCGGGCCGATGTAGCCGCGTACGAGGCCGGGGTGCTTGGCGAAGTCGGCGGCCTCGAAGATGGCGGGCTCGCCGGGTGACAGCGCCGCCTCCAGGCGCTTGAAGTCGACCTCGCGGTCGCCGGGCACGCCGATGACCAGCGTCTCGGTCTTGTCGGAGCCGGGCGTGGCGACCTTGACGACGACGTTCTTGAGCGTGTCGGCGGCGGTGACGGACAGCCCGTGGTGCTCGTTGACGTAGGACACCAGCGTCTCGATGGTCGGGGCGTCGGGGGTGTCCATGACCCGCAGCGGCTCGGCGTCGTCCACGGGACGGGCGGCGGGCGCGGTGGTGACGACGGCCTCGGCGTTGGCGGCGTAGCCGCACGAGCGGCAGGCCACGAACGTGTCCTCGCCGGTGGGAGTGGGCGCCAGGAACTCCTCGGAGGCCGAGCCGCCCATCGCGCCGGACTGGGCGAAGACGATCTTGTATTCGATGCCGAGGCGGTCGAAGGTCCTGATGTACGTCTCGCGGTGCTGCTCGTAGGAGCGCTTGAGCCCGTCGTCGTCGAGGTCGAAGGAGTAGGAGTCCTTCATCAGGAACTCGCGGCCGCGCAGGATGCCGGCTCTGGGCCGCGCTTCGTCACGATATTTCGTCTGAATCTGGTAAAGGGTGACCGGATAGTCCTTGTAGGAGGCGTATTCGCCCTTGACCATGTCGGTGAAGAGCTCCTCGTGCGTGGGGCCGAGGAGGTAGTCGGCGCCCTTGCGGTCCTGGAGCCGGAACAGCGTGTCGCCGTATTCGGTCCAGCGGCCGGTCGCCTCGTAGTATTCGCGGGGCAGCAGGGCGGGGAAGAGCACTTCCTGGCCGCCCATGCGGTTCATCTCCTCGCGGACGATCCGGGCGACGTTTTCCAGCACCATCTTGCCGAGGGGCAGCCAGGAGTAGATGCCGGGGGCCACGCGGCGGACGTAGCCGGCGCGGACCAGGAGCTTGTGGCTCGGGACTTCCGCGTCTGCCGGGTCGTCCCGCAGGGTGCGAAGAAACAACGACGACATGCGCAGCAACACGGCCACTCCTTGTTCGAACCTGGATGTGAAGGACTACAGGCTATCGAGTCGGAGGAGCGCCGCGCTCGTGCTTATCAGGCACGATCAGGTGCGACCGGCGCGGGATCAGACGGCCAGCGGGATCCACCCGGACACGAAGGCGGCCAGGCCGGCCGTGAACAGGCCCGCCAGCACGGCCGACATCACCAGCGCGCGCACCCGCCCGCGGGCGTTCCTGCGCAGCACGAGGACCAGCCCGATGGCCAGCAGGCCGACGGCCAGCGCGGGCACCGGCCAGAACGACCGGTCGCTGTCGATGAACCCCGGCGTCGCCCGGTCGACCACGTCGGCGATCAGCGCCGCGCCGACCGCACCCGCCGCCACGTCGCCCCAGCGGTCCTCCCTGCGGGTGGTGTACGCGAGCAGGCCCAGGCCGACGAGCAGGACGATGGTCCAGTTGAGCCCGGCGGCGCTGCCGCCGACGATGTCGAAGGCGTCGTGGCCGCTCAGCGCGCCCGCTCCCATGGCCGCCACCAGCGTGGACACCGCCGCCAGGAACGTCGTCACGAGCGCCCACCCGAACCCCGACGCGCTGGCGCCCACCACCAGCGAAAGGGCGAGATAGGCGTAGGGGTCGTAGAACTGGCCGATCCATCCGGGGCCGTTCCCGGCGATGAACATGCCGAGCAGGCCGACGGCCAGTCCTCCTGCGAAGGCCGCCAGCAAGTGGTGTTCGATGGCGCGCTGCCGCCGGTCGTACTCGGCGAAGTCGGCGTAGTCAATGGTGGTGTTGTTCATCTCTATTCCCTGGTCAACCCCTCCCCCGGAGATGCCTGGGGATGACCACATCCAGATTATGTATTCATACAAAAAAGGCAAATTTCGGTCATCCGCTAGCCAAAACAAGCAGCCGCTTGGTTAGCTGGACGGGTGGCACTTGCCGATGACCTCCGCGCCGTCGTCCGCGACTACCTCGCCGCCCGCCCAGGCGCGTCCTGGCGGGAGTTCGCGCGGGACGTGGGGATCGCGGGGCTGCTCGTCCCGGAGGAGTACGGGGGCGCGGGCTGCGGCCCGGCCGAGATGGCCGCCGTGGCCGAGGAGTTGGGGCGGGTCCTGTCGCCGCACCCGTTCCTGCAGTCGGCGGTGATGGCCGTCGAGGCGGCTCGGTGCTGCGGGGCGGAGCAGGTGCTCGCGGCGCTGGCCGGAGGCACGGCGAGCGCGACCGTGGTGCTGCCGGGGGACGGCGACCTCTCTCTGGAGGGGGATCGTCTCACGGGGGTCGTGCCGTACGCGCTGGAGGGGGAGCTGGTGCTCCTCTACACCGGCGGGCTGCTGGTGGAGGCGGTGCCGTCCGGGCGGGAGCCGTACCGGACGATGGACGAGAGCCGGCCGCTGCAGCGGCTCACCTTCCGCGACACCCCGGTACGGCGGCTGGGCGACGGGGGGTCGTGGGCCCGCGTCCGCGACCTCGGGATCGCCGCGCTGGCCGCCGAGCAGGTGGGCGGGGCGCAGCGGTGCCTGGAGATGGCGGTCGAGCACGCGGGGCGGCGGCACCAGTTCGGGCGGCCGATCGGGTCGTTCCAGGCGATCAAGCACAAGCTGGCCGACCTGCTCCTCCTCGTGGAGTCCGCCAGGTCGGCGGCCGGGGCGGCGGCCGGTGACGGGGTTTCGGCCGCCGTCGCGGGGTCGTACTGCACGGAGGCGTACCTGGTGGCGGCGGGGGAGAACATCCAGGTGCACGGGGGGATCGGCATCACGTGGGAGCATCCCGCGCACCGCTACCTCAAGCGGGCCACCTCCGACGCGCAGCTCTTCTGCCCGCCCCAGGCCCACCGCGCCCGCCTCGCCGATCACGTCTTCGGGACGAGCTGAGGGCCGGGCGGGGACGGGCGGAGTCAGCCGCCGAGGAGCTCTTCCCAGGGGTGGCGGGCGTTGGTGCGGCGGGTGGTGTCGAGGGCCTCGGCCAGGCGCCAGAAGCCGGGCCGGGCGCGTACGGTGGCGCGCCCCATCGGGTCGATCGCGCGCAGCTCGAACAGGACGCCCATCACGTCGAGCACGGCCGAGCCGTCGCCGCCCGGCCCCGCCCGAGTGACGAGCGAGCCGTCGAGGCCGGGGTCGCGCACCTGCTCGACGAGCAGGGAGGCCACCTCCGAGGCGTACGGCCCGTCGCGCCACTCGATGTGCCAGCTGTGGTCGGACCCGCGCCACCAGGTCAGGTCGCGGCACGACTCGATGAAGTCGGCCTCGGTCGCGAGCGCGGCCATCACCCTGCCGAACGCCTCATATCTGCGGGCGCTGGTGAGCGAGAGATCGTTGCCTTGGTCCGGGAACGTGCCGCCCTTCGGCCGCCGCAGCGCGTGCTTTCGCTTCACGAGCATCCACTCTGATCGCCGCCGCGCCCTTCCCGCAAGTCTTTGCCGCTGATACGCTCTACCAAGCGAGCGCTTGGTTTCCTACTTCGCCGGAGGCGCGATGACGTCCCTACGGATCAGCCTGGGGTATGAGCTGGAGGTCCGCGGTCGCACTCGCGCCGTCGAGCAGCAGGCGTTCCAGAACGTGATCGACCAGGTCGTGCTGGGCGACCGGCTGGGCTTCGAGGCCGCCTGGTTCGTGGAGCACCACTTCACCAGGGGCTTCTCCCACTCCTCCGCTCCCGACCTGGTCCTGGCCGCCATCTCGCAGCGCACCGAGCGCATCCATCTGGGGCTCGGGGTGGTGCTGCTGCCCTTCCAGTCGCCCATCCGCACGGCCGAGCGCGTCGCCACGCTGGACGTGCTGAGCGGCGGCCGGGTGGAGTTCGGCACGGGGCGGGGGGCCTCACCCCTGGAGTACCAGGCGTTCCAGCGGCCGTTCGAAAAGTCGCGGCAGATCTGGGAGGACTCGCTGGAGGCCACGCTGGCCATCTGGCGGGCCGACGGGGAGCCGGTCAGCCGGTCGAACGAGTTCTTCGAGATCCCCGACGTTGCCGTCTACCCGCGCCCGGTCCAGCAGCCCCATCCTCCGGTGTGGGTGGCCTCGACCTCGCTGGACGGCTATCTGGCGGCCGCCCGGCACGGGTACAACCTGCTCGGCATGACGATGCTGAAGGGCATCGACGACGTTGCCGCCGACATCGCGAAATATCGAGAGTGTCTGGCCGAGCATGGCTTCGACCCGGCCGAACGCCGCGTCGCCCTCATGATCCCCTGGTTCGTCGCCCCCACCCGCGACGAGGCCACCGCCACGGCCGCCGACCCCGTCCTGTGGTACATCCGCCGCCAGGTCAACCTCGTCACCCCGCCCGACTACTACGACGCCCGCCACGCCACCCACCGGGTGCTGGGGCAGCTCGCGGCCGGGATGCCGCCGGAGGAGTCCATGGCCACGCTGCGCGAGCACCTGATGGTGGTCGTGGACGACGTGGCGGGCTCGCGCAAGGCCCTGGCCAGGATCGCCGACGCCGGCGCCACGGATCTGATCATCCAGGCGCAGGTGGGCGGGCTGGCGCACGAGCGGGTGTGCGACGCGATGAAGCTCTTCATGACCGAGGTCGTGCGGTGATGGCGGGAGTCGCCAGGCGGTCCGGTCGGTGCACGGTTCTGGACGAGGTGGTGGTCTGATGGCGCGGTGGCTGACTCGGGACGATCTCGGGGGTGCCGCGGGCTCCGCCGCCGGGCTGCTGCTCGTCTCCCCCGACGTGTCGAGCGTCTTCCCGCTGTCCCCGGACGACCGGGCGGCCGCGACCGGGCTGACCGGGGCGGCGCTGCGCGAGGCGGGGGTCGGTACGGACGACCGGGTCGTGGTGGCCCTGGCCGAGCCGGCCGGCGCCCTGTGGGCCGCGGCGGCGGCGGACGTGGCCGGGGCGGCCGCCTGCGTGGGCCCGCGCGGCCGGATGCGCCTGCACCACGCGCTGTCCGCGCTGAAGGCCACCACGCTGGTCGCCACCCCGACCGGCGCGATGGACTTCCTGGCCCGCCTGCACCTGGAGTTCCTGCTGGACCCGCTGGACCTCGGGCTCAGGAACATCGTCCTGACCGGCGAGATCGCCTCCAGACGGACGCTGGGGCACCTGGCGGGCGAGTTCGGGGCCCGGGTCACGGAGGTGCTGGCCAGCCCGTTCGGCGGGGGCGCCCTGGCGTGGCGCACGGCGGAGGAGGAGCCGCTGAAGCCGCTCGTGGACGGCGTCCTGGGACTGGCGGCACTGGCCGAGGACGGCACGGCGGACCCGGCGGCCGGGCTCGCCGAGCTGGTCATCACCCCGTACAGGCACTCGACGCTCGGCGACGCGGTGCTCAGGACCGGGCTGGTGGCCAGGACGGCCGGCCCCGACATCCCGGCGCCCGCCCACACCGTCGGCGAGCACGTGCTGGTCAGGGGCGTGTGGCTGGCGCTGCCGCGCATCGGGAAGGCGCTGTCGAAGATCGACGGCGTGGCGGGGTGGGAGCTGGCCGTCAGCCGGCAGGGGACGCTGGACACGGCGGCGCTCACGGTGACGTTCGGCAGGGAGAGCCTGGTCGGCAACCCCATGTGGAAGGCGCGGATCGAGCAGGCCGTACGCGCGCTGACCCCCGTCTCGATCAACGTGGAGATCGCCCAGAAGGTCTCCGAGACCCCTTCGCCCGGCACCGTGAACGACCTGCGCGGCCACCACCTCGGAAGGGACCGGGCGCTCATCACCTAGACCACCAGGGGGCAGCCCATGGGATCCATGCCGGACTGGGGGACGCTCCCCCGCATGCTGCGCGACCAGGCCGAACGGTATCCCGACGCCACGGTGGTCGCCGACGCCTCGGGCGCGCGCCTGAGCCTGTCGCAGCTGCGGGACGCGGCGTCCGGGATCGCCCGCGGCCTCATGGCGCTCGGCGTCGCCCCGGGCGACCGGGTGGCCATGTGGGGGGTGAACTCGGCGTACTGGGTGGCGCACGCGTTCGGGATCTGGGACGCGGGCGCGGTGATCGTGCCGCTGTCGTCGCGGTTCAAGGGCATCGAGGCCGCCCAGCTCATCCGGAAGACCGGCGCGGAGGTGCTGATCACCGGCGCGGGCCCGTCGGACGCCCCGCTGGCGGGCCTGCTGCCGCCGCTGCCCGGCCTGCGTCACGTCGTCGTGCCCGAGGACTCCGGGTTACCCGGCCTCGGCGCGCTGGTCTCCCGCAAGGAGGCCGAGGAGCGGGCGCTCGCCGTCCGCCCCGGGGATCTGTGCGAGATCATGTCCACCTCGGGCACCACCGGCGCGCCCAAGGGCGTCATGATCGACCACTCCCAGGTCCTGCGCGGCTACTGGGACTGGTCGGAGATCGTCACGCTGGACGAGCACGACCGCTACCCGGTGATCGCCCCGTTCAGCCACGGGTTCGGGCTGAACGCCGGGCTCGTCGCGTGCGTGCTGCGCCGGGCCACGATGTTGCCGATCCCGATCTTCGCGCCGGACGCCCTGATGTCGCTGATCTCCTCGGAGCGGATCACGGTGCTGGCCGGGCCGCCCACGCTGTTCCACCGCATCCTGGACGAGCTGGACCGGGGCTCCTCGGACGTGTCGTCGCTGCGGGTGGCCATCTGCGGGGCGGCGGCCGTGCCGGGCAGCCTGATCGAACGGCTGGTCGAGCGGGTGGGGCTGGAGCGCATGATCAACGCGTACGGGCTGATGGAGGGCACGGTCGTCTCCATGACCAGGGCGGGTGACCCCGTCGAGGTGATCGCCCGCACCACCGGCAGGCCCGTGCCCGGCATCGAGGTGCGGGTCGTGGACGACGACGGGAAGGAGGTCGCGCCCGGCGAGCGCGGCGAGATCCTGCAGCGCGGCTACGGCGTGATGCGCGGCTACTGGGACGATCCCGCCAGGACGGCCGAGGTGATCGACGCCGACGGCTGGCTGCACACGGGCGACGTCGGCGTGCTGGACGAGGCCGGCAACCTCGCCATCGTGGACCGCAAGAAGGAGCTGTACATCGTCAACGGGTTCAACGTCTCCCCCGCCGAGGTCGAGTCGCTGCTGCTGCGCGAGGGATCGCTGGCGCAGGCCGCGGTCGTGGGCGTGCCGGATCCGGCGTCGGGCGAGGCCGGGCTGGCCTACGTCGTCCCGCGCCCGGGCGTCACGGCCGACCCCGGGGCCCTGCTCACGTGGGCGCGGGCCAACATGTCCAACTACAAGGTGCCCAAGCGGATCGTCGTGCTGGACGCCCTCCCGACGAACGTCAACGGAAAGGTGGACAAGCAGGCGTTGCGCCGGGCTCCGGGGACGGCTCAAGGCGAGTAGCGTGGAAGTGCGCCCTTCGCCCCAGGAGCTGCCATGTTGCGCCTGCTGGCTGGTGAGGCCGCACGTAGGTTCGGGGAGCGCGCGGCCGTGGTCACCGGCTCCACACAGCTGTCCTTCGCCGACCTGGACCGGCTCTCCGATCAGGTCGCCGCCGGGCTGGCCCATCGCGGGATCCGCGTCGGCGACGTCGTGGTCCTCGCCCTGCCCGACGGGCCCGAGTTCGTGATCTGCTACGTGGCGGGCGCCAAGATCGGCGCGGTCACCGCGGGCGTCGGGATCGAGCGCGCCGAGCTGCTGACCATGCTGGATCCCGCCCTGGTCATCACCGCTCCCCGCGTGCCGCCGCCGCCGGCCGGGCTCGACGTGGTGACGCTGCCCGCCGATCCGGGCGGGCGCGGGCGGGGTTACGACCCCGTACGGCTCGGCGGCCTGCGCCGGGCCGAGCCGCCACCGCCGCCGTTCCCGCCGGACCCGGCGCGGCCGGTCGTCATCACGTTCACCTCGGGCACGACGGGGCCGCCCAAGGGCGTCGTGTTCGGCAACCGCCAGCTGGAGGCGATCCGGGCCCACGGTGCCGGCGTCCGGTGGGGTACGGGGGACGCGCGGCTGGTGCCGTACCCGCTGGGCCGGCTGGGGTTCGCCACCCGGCTGCCGGTGTTCCTGCAGACCGGCAGGACCTGCCACGTCGTGCCCGAATGGAGCCCCGACGCCGCCCTGCGGGAGATGCGCGGCCACGGGATCCGGGTGCTGCAGGGCAGCCCGTACCAGCTGGCCGAGGTCCTGGCCTGCGGCGGGGACCTGCCGGCCCTGGCGCTCATCCTGTCCAGCGGCGCCCCCGCCGGTCCGGAGCTGATCAGGGCGTTGCGCCTCAGGTACGGCGTGCCCGTCTGCAACCGCTACATCTGCACCGAAGCCGGGCTGGGGCTCGGCACCCGGCCCGACGACCCCCCGGAGGACGCGGAGGTGACTGTGGGCAGGCCGCGCGGTGGTGTCGACGTGTCCATCAGGGACAGGGAGGGCCGCGTCCTGCCCGTGGAGGAGCGGGGCGAGGTGCTGCTCCGCTCGGAAGCGGTGATGAGCGGCTACGTTGGCAGGAGCCCCGATCACGCGGTATTCGCCAGGGACGGGTTCATCCGCACCGGCGACCGGGGATACATCGATCACACTGGCCGGTTGCATCTGGTGGGACGCGTGCCCTGTGTAACACAATCACCGGCATAGGGAGGCAGCGTGACGTTGCACGTGGCGGTCATCGGTTCGGGCCCTGCCGGGATCTATACGGCCGAGGCACTGGTCAAGCAGTCGGCCGAGCCTGTCGAGGTCGACGTTCTCGAACGCCTGCCCACCCCGTACGGACTCGTCAGATACGGCGTGGCGCCCGACCACACCTCCATCAAGTCGATCGCCAACTACCTGCGCAGGGTGCTGGAGCTGCCCCAGGTGCGCTTCCTCGGCGGCGTCACGCTCGGGTCGCACCTGTCGGTCCAGGACCTGCTGGGCGTCTACGACGCGGTGGTCTACTGCACGGGCGCGATGGTCGACAGGAAGCTCGGCATCCCCGGCGAGGACCTGCCCGGCAGCGTGGCGGCGACCGACTTCGTCAACTGGTACTGCGGGCATCCCGACGTCGATCCCGACCGGTTCACGCTCGACAGCTCCGAGGTCGCGGTGATCGGGGTCGGGAACGTGGCCGTGGACGTCGTGCGCGTGCTGGCCAAGACCTCCGAGGAGCTGCGCGCCACGGACGTGCCGCACGAGGTGCTCGAACGCCTCGGCGAGAGCGAGGTGAAGGCCATCCACATGGTCGGCCGCCGCGGGCCCGAGCACGCCAAGTTCACCCTGAAGGAGCTGCGCGAGCTGGGCGACCTGGCCAACGCCGACGTCTGCGTGCGGCCCGAGGAGGCCGTCGTCGCCACCGGCGTCGACTTCCCGCGCCAGGTCCAGGGCAACATCAAGGTCCTGCAGGGGTGGGCCGCCCGCGAGCCGGTGGGCCGCCCGCGCCGTCTCGACGTGCGCTTCTGGATGCGGCCCGTGGAGATCCTCGGCACCGAGCGGGTCGAGGGGCTCAAGCTCGAGCGCACCCGGCTGTCGGAGGAGGGGCGCGTGGTCGGGACGGGCGAGTTCGAGACGCTGCCCGTGGGCATGGTGCTGCGCTCGGTGGGCTACCAGAGCGTGCCGCTGCCCGGGGTGCCGTTCTCGGAGGAGACCATGACCGTGCCGAACGAGGCCGGTCGGGTGCGCGATCGCGAATACGTGGCAGGCTGGCTCAAACGCGGGCCGACCGGGGTGATCGGCACCAACAAGTCCTGCGCGGCCGACACGGTCCGCACGCTGCTGGCCGACCTGGAGGGCGGGGAGCGGGTGCCCGGCGGAGGCATCGACGCGCTGCTGGCCTCCCGTGAGGTG
Organism: Nonomuraea sp. KM90; assembly: GCF_052246675.1. Lineage (NCBI taxonomy): Bacteria > Bacillati > Actinomycetota > Actinomycetes > Streptosporangiales > Streptosporangiaceae > Nonomuraea > Nonomuraea sp. KM90. The sequence goes on from NZ_JBQQCB010000006.1 coordinate 181,562, forward strand.
ACGCCGGTGACGTACGAGGAGTGGCTGGGCATCGAGGCGGCGGAGGGCGAGCTCGCCCGCACGCTGGGCCGGGGCGAACGCGTCAAGCTCGTCGGTCTGGAGGCCATGCTCCGTGCCTGCCGTCCCTGAGGGCTTCGCGGAGGCGTACCGGCTGCAGCAGGCCCGCTACCCCAAGGCCGAGCCCGGCCCGCAGCCCGTCCACACCGTCTACGTCCCCGCCGACCGCTTCTCCGCGCGCACGGTCGCCGAATGGGGCGACCAGGCGCTGTCCCTGGTCAAGGCGCACCTGCCGAGCCCCGGCGAGCTGGCCGAGGTCTTCGGCGTGCCCGGGGCCCTGGGCGCGGCCGTGCACGAGAGGGTGGTGCGCAAGCTCTCCACCGAGCCCGTCGAGGACCTGCGCGTCGACTTCGAGGACGGCTACGGCGTGCGGCCGGGACCGGTCGAGGACGAGCACGTGGAGCGGGCCGTCGAGGCGATCGCCTCGATGCACGCGGCCGGGACGCTGCCGCGGCGGTGGGGCCCCAGGGTGAAGTCGTTCGCCGACGGGGACCCGGAGCGGTCGGTGCGGACGCTGGAGGGGTTCGTCACCGGGGTGGCGGCGCGGGCCGGGGAGCTGCCCGCCGGGTTCACGGTGACCTTTCCCAAGGTGTTGATGGAGGCGTACCTCGGGCAGTTCGCGGCCGTGCTGGAGCGGCTGGAGGCGGGGCTCGGGACGCGGTTGCGCTTCGAGATGCAGGTGGAGGCGCCGCAGACGCTGCCGTTCCTGCGCGGTGACCTGAACGAGTCGCTGGGCGGGCGGCTGGCGGCGGCGCACTTCGGGGTCTTCGACTACACCGCCGCGATCGGGCTGCCGCCGCACGAGCAGCGGCTCGACCATCCCGCCTGCGACCACGCGCGGCACGTGATGCAGACGGCGCTCGCGGGGACGGGGGTGGAGCTGTCGGACGGGTCGCTGGCGGCCTCGCCCGCCTCAGACCCGTACGACGGACGTGCACGCGTTGTGGCGGCGGCACGCCGAGCTGGTCAGGCACTCGCTGGGGCACGGCTTCCACCAGGGCTGGGACATGCACCCGTCGCACCTGGTGAGCCGGTTCGCCACCGTCTACGCCTTCCACCTGGCCCGCTACGACTCCTACCGGGAGCGGGTGCGGGCCTGGGAGGAGCGGCGCTCGGCCGGGGACGGGGTCATGGACGAGCCCGCCACGATCCGCACGCTGGCCGCCGCCCTGCGCCGCGCGGACGCGGCCCTGCCCTGACCGCGCCGGCCGCCCTGATCGTTCAGTCGCGCTCGACCAGCGCCCGCCACTGGCGGACGAGGCGCCACTCGACCGGGTCCGACCAGCTCGCCCGTACGGCGGAGCCGACGTGGAAGGCGCGGATGCCGTAGTCGAGCAGGGCCGGCACGTGGGCCGGCTTCAGGCCGCCGCCGGCCAGCACGATCGAGCCGTCGCCGGCGTCGGCCCGCGCCTTCAGCGTCGGCAGGCCCTCCCCCACCCCGGTGGGCGAGCCCGAGGTGAGCACGGTGGCCAGGTTGGGCAGCAGCCGCACGGCCCGCCAGGCCGCCTGGACGTCGGCGGCGTGGTCGACGGCCCGGTGGAAGGTCCACGGGAGGGGCGAGACGGCGTGGATGAGCGCCTCGGTGGCCGTCAGGTCGACCGCTCCCGCGCCGTCCAGGAAGCCGAACACGAATCCCGCCGCACCGGCCTGCGCCAGCGCCTTGGCGTCGCGCCTGAGGCGGTCCAGCACGTCGGGGTCGGCGACGAAGTTGGCGTCGCAGCGGAGCATCACCATCTGGGGGAGGGGGCATTCCGCGGCGATCGCGGCAACCGTCTCCGGGGAGGGGGTCAGCCCGTCGGCCGCCATGTCGGCGACGACCTCCAGCCGGTCGGCGCCGCCCTGTTCGGCGGCCACGGCGTCGCGCACGTTGAGCGCGATCACCTCGAGCAGGGATCCGGTCATGGAGGAGAGGTTATATGGTGCTTTGCCGCTTTGGGCCAGAAAGTGCCGCCTGACCTCGGGCGAAGCACGTGGCTGCCCGCGATCCTTTTGCCGGTCGAGGCCCTGGCGTGCCAGCATCGGCCGATGCACGCGTCCCGATGTGAGTTGCTGCGCTGGCAGTTCGATTTCACCTGGTCCCTTTTCGACCACCACCTGGAGCGGCTGGAGCCGCAGGACTTCCTGTGGGAGCCCGCCGCGCGCTGCTGGACGGTGCGCCCGGACGCCGCGGGGGCCTGGATGCCGGACTGGGCGGACGTCGAGCCCGATCCCGTCCCCGTCCCCACGATCGCCTGGGTGAGCTGGCACATCGGCTGGTGGTGGAGCGTGACCATCGATCACGCGCGGGGGCGGGCGCCGCGAGAGCGGTCCGAGATCGCGTGGCCGGGCGACGGGAAGAGGGCCATCGCGTGGTTGCGCGGCCTCCGTGCGGACTGGCTGGCGGTGCTGGACGGTCTCACCGACCCGGACCTGGACGCCCCCGCCCCGTTCCCGTGGCCGGAGGGCTCCGAGCACACCGTCGCCCACATGGTCGCCTGGGTGAACGGGGAGCTGATGAAGAACGTCTCCGAGATCGGCCAGTTGCGCCTGCTGCGCACCGCGTCCTCGCAGTGATGTGCGGGAAGGCGGACGCGCCCGCGGGAACCGGCCCGCGGGCGCGTTCGAGATCGGCCGGTCAGTAGCGCGGGCTGATGTTGAGGTTGATCGAGGTCAGCAGGACGTGTGCCGTGGTGTGGCGGAGCAGGTTCCCCGGGGTCGCGGGCAGTTGCAGCGTGGCCTGCGCGTGCCTGGCCGCGGCGCCCACGGTCGCGGTCCCCAGCTGGGTGGCGGTCAGCGACTCGATCCGGGTCGAGGCGTTGATGCGCCGGTCACCCAGGTTCAGGTAGACCGCCAGCAGCTCGGCCCGGAGCAGGGAAGGGGGCGTCACCGGCAGCAGGAGCACCCTGCGCACCTCGGCCGCCGACAGCACCCCGTCGGGGGCGGAGCCGTCGGCGCCGTCGAAGCGGGTGTCGGTGGCCTGCACCCGGGCCAGCAGCTCGGCCGACCACTGGCCGCTGTGGACCACCCACAGCGCGGGTGGCCGGGGATCGCGGCTGGGCGGCTGCTCCGTGACCGTTGTGGTGGCCGTGGCGGTGGCGGCGGGGTAGACGCAGCCGCCCGCTCCCCCGTACTCGGCCGCGGCCCGTACGGTGACGGCGGTCCCGCCGACGGTCAGCAGGCTGGTGCGCACCGTGAACCGCGCGGTGCCGGACGCGCCCGGCGCGACCGTACCCACTTCGTGCCGCAGCGTGCGCGGCGACACCTCGGCGGGCGCCTCCAGCGTCAGGACCACGCCCGTGGCCGGGGCGGAGCCGGTGTTGCGGTAGGCGACGGTGTACGTGAGCGCCTCGCCCGCGCCCGCGGAGCTGGTTCCCTCGACCTCCACGGCCAGGCCGGGCACGTGGGCGGTGGTGGTGGCCGTGGCGGTGTTGTCGCCCAGCATCCACTCGGGCTCGGCCCTGCCGGAGCCGTCGCGGCCGGTGACCGTCACCCGGTTGGTCAACACCTGCCCGTCGGTGACGGTGCACGGCACGGTGGAGGTGACGCGCTGCTCCGAGCTCTGCCCGGCGGGCAGGTCGGGCAGGGCACGGGTGACGTCCGGGCCCGTGGGCGGGTTGTCGGTGATCGAGACGGCCGTCGCGGTGCCCGGCCCGGCGTTCCGCGCGGTGATCGTGTACGTGAGCTCGTCCCCGGGCACCGCGTCCCTCTTGTCCACGGTCTTGGTCACGCCGAGATCGGCCGCGGCCAGCCCCCTCAGGTCCACGGCGTCGATCTCGTCGAGGGCTGGCCCGTGCACGCCGTCGGAGAAGTAGGGGCTGTTGGTGAAGTTGTAGACCAGTCGGTCCCAGTCGGGGTTGCTGACCAGCATCTGCCCGGGCGAGGGCTGGGCGCACCCGCCGAAGTTGGTCAGGAGGTTGAGGTCGACCGCGACCGACGACTCCAGCTTGGGCTTGCCGTCGGGCAGGGTGTCCACCTTCCAGTTGAGGCGCTCGTTGGCGGGGCCGTGGAACCAGAGGCCCGCGCCGTTGCCGCCCCAGATGATGCGCCGCGAGCCCGCGCCGGGCACGCCGGGCAGGCTGGTCTCGTCCAGCACCGCCTCGTTGAGCGTCTGGACGTTGCCGAGCCGCTGGAAGTCCAGCGGGCGGGCGGGGTCGAGGTGCTGACCGGCGGGCAGCGTCGCCACCGTGGCGAACTGCAGCGGGTAGTTCATGACGCTCAGGTAGTTGGGCTTGCAGTTGACGTGGTCCGCGGTCCCGTTGTCCCGCCGCCCGCCGTGCCCGAGCCCGAAGGTGTGTCCCAGCTCGTGCAGGAGCGTGGCCTGCTCGGCCTTGTCCCGGCCGCCGTACCTGTTCAGGTCCTCCGCCGCGGCGAGCCGGCCGAGCGAGACCACGAAGTCGTTGCCGCCGCGGTCGTCCATCTCGGCCCGGCCGGAGGTGGTGTTGGGCACCGTGGTGCCGTTCGGCCCCGGCACCGTCGCCGGGCCCAGGCCGTTGATGAAGATGCCGTAGCGGAAGTGGAGGCGCTTGAACAGCAGGATCTGGTCGCACAGCGGGCCGGCGCGGTCGGCGGGGGTGCCGAAGTGCCCGTCCTCGCCCCCGTTCGTACAGGTCCGATCGGGTCTGCCCAGTTTGAGATCGTCGAAGTCGTCGGCGGGCCCGGGGAACCGGTCGTCCTCGAACCACAGCGACTCGCCGAACGGCAGCTCCTCGTCGGCGATCAGGTGCAGCGCCAGCCCTTGTGCCCCGGTCGCCGGGTTGGTGACCAGCGCGTTGTTGAAGACGCCCTCGACCGCGGCCAGCACGCCGTCGCGGGGCTTGAGGCCGGCCATCCAGTCGATCTCGACGAACAGGTCACGCCGCCGCGGATCCGCCCACTGCTCCAGGTGCAGGTCGATGACGCCGTCGTCGTTGAAGTCCAGGCCGCGGTGCTCGGCGTAGTCGGTGAAGCTGTCACCGTCGCTGTCCTGGAAGCTGTACGGCTGGATGTTGTAGCAGACCTGCACGGGATGCCCGTCCCCGCCGCCCGTCGTGCACCCCGTCGGGTCGGTGAGGTCACCGGAGAGCGATCCGTCGACCAGGTCGAGCGTGAAGCGGGCCGCCGTGTCGCCGCTCCTGCGCGAGGCGTCGGCCACGTCGTCGCCGTTGGGGTCGGAGGGCGGATCGTCCTCCAGGATGCGGACGGCGAGCTCCACCGACGGCAGGGAGGTGGACACCGGGGCCGTCAGCGTCCAGCCCTCCGGGACGAACACCTGGGCCGTGTTCTCCACGATGGGAGTGGTCTTCGACGCCGAGCCGATGAACAGCTCCGCGAAGAAGTCGGGCTTGCCCATGCCCGTGCTCTCGATCCCGGTGGCGTCGCAGGCCGAGGCGCACTCGACCGACATGATGCGCAGGGTCACCTCCTGCGTGGCCGGAGCGCCGGCCCGCGCCTCGGCCGCCGGCGCTCCGCCGTACCCGCTCGGTAAGGCCGCCAGGCCCGCCGCCGCCAGCACGGCGGCGACCAGTGCCCTGCCCCATCGCGCCCAGTTGCCCATCTCCCGCTCCCCTGTGTCGGTGCTGTCCGGGCCTACAGGGTGCGGGGCGGGTGGGCGCGGCACATGAGTAGGGCGTACTCAGTTGCTCCGCGGCCCCGGTTCGTAGTGAGTGTGCAGGGACTCTCCGGCGTCAGCTTTCCGGAAGGCAGCACACCGCTCATCACGGCTTTTGGCAATCGTCAGCAAGCCGGTACGGGAGCGCGCGACATGGGACGGCCCGGCCGCCGGAACCGGGGCCGGGCCGTCGGAAGGGGGGTGATCAGGCGCTGATGAGCTCGGCGAGGGTCAGGTCACGGAAGACCGTGATCGGCACGTCCTCCGAGCGGCGCTGGAAGAGCGCCCCGGACGACCGGTGGGGCAGGTCCACCGTACGGACGTGGCGGAAGCCGCGGGTCCGGTAGTAGTCCTGCAGCCGGGGATTGTCCTTGGCGCAGTCCAGGCGCAGCCAGGGCAGACCCGCCGCGTAGGCCGACGCGCAGGCCCAGTCCAGGAGGGCGTCCCCGAGACCGCTGCCCGACCAGGGGCGGGCGACGGCCAGCTTGTGGATGTAGAGCGCCGCCCCCGGGTCGTCGGCCGGAGTCCAGAACTCCGGGTCCGCGTGATCGTCGAGGGCTATGGTCGCCACCGGCGGGGCCGATTCGTCGGGGTCGAGATATCTGAGCTCGTCGTCCAGCAGGTACAGCACCCGCTCGTCGATGAGCGGCTCGATCCGCTCGGGACCGAAACCTCCGCGGGGCCATTGCCGCACTCCCTGCGCATAGAGCCACTCGGCGGTGTCGGCGAGCAGCGTGAGTACGCCGGAAAGGTCCGCTGGTTCCGCTCTACGGAGTGAGAGCGGATGAAGGAGGGTGTTTGTGTGCATAATACAACCCTTCGTTGCATGGGGTGTCCGCCATGCTGCATAGCGTGATGACGCAATGTCGCATAGGGGCGAATCGGGGCCTCAACCCGATATATATGGATAAATGGCGATTTAGGGGAGTATGCACGACTCCCCCAGGCCAGCGAGGCGGCTATTTCTCGCTGCGCCCGGCCGGCGGGATCACCCCTTCACCCCGAGCTCGTCAGCGGCGATCGAGCTCGTACCTGATCAGATGTTTGTCGGCTGGCAACACCGACACGGCGACACGGACTGGCATGTCGGCCCCGTCGTAACCCACTCGGACATAGACCATCACTGGCGTGCCGAGCTCGAGCTGGAGGCGCTCGGCCTCCTCCTGGTTGGGCATGCGGGCCCAGATGTCGTCCACGACGCGCACCTGGGCATGGCCCAACTCCTCCAGCACCCGGTTCGCCCCTCGCGCGATGTCACCGGGCCTGGCGATCTCGGAATCCGCGACCATGTCACGGGGAAAGTAGGAATCGTTGGTGTTGTACGGCTGGCCGTCCACGAAACGCAGACGGCGTCTCACCACCGCCAACTCCCCATCCGCCAACTCCAGCCTGCTGGCGATCTCCTCGACGGGAGACACCGTCAGCACCTCGATGTACTGGCTTGGCGCGCGGCCTTCCTGCGCCACGGCATAGGCGAAGGCTTCCCGCAGTTCCCCTCTGGGTTGCGGCTCGAGTTCCCGCTGCGGATAGATCAGCAGGGGTCTACGGTCTCTGACCACCGTTCCGCGCCGTGGCGTGCGCGTGACGAGTCCCTCGTTGACGAGTTCCCCAAGGGCCAGTCGTACGGTGTTTCTGCTCACCCCATGGTCTTCCATGAGCTGCGCCTCGGTCGGCAGCTGTGCCCCGGGGCCGAGGACACCCGAGTAGATGGCTCGTCGCAACTCCGAAGCCACCTGCTGATACAGCACCGACCTTGCCACTTTCACCCCTTTTGTTCCAACAATTTAGACGATCTGGTTCTAGCAGGCCACAACCCCTTGACCGAACCGCCTCGACCGGCCCATCATCCATTCGTTGGTACAAATCCATCTAAAGGCCGGTGAGGGGGTGAAGGCCAGTGTTGCCGGTCCGCACGGGTACGCCATACCTGCCCTGGCATGACCCATGTGAAGCAACACGTTTACTGCGTTACGTGTTGCACCACCAGGGGTCAACCCACACCTGTCAGAGCGATGGCAACGGCTTGTCCGTGCTATCGGTGTTGACTGAGCTGACCGTGCGGTGCGAAGACGGATCCTTTGTCTGGAACAAGGAGGGTGGCGCCCCCGTCACGCATCGCTTCGATGACCCGGTCGGTGCAGCTCGACGCATCACCACACGTTGCCGGCAGCAGGGACCTTCACGCTCCCCCATCGACTCCGTGTGTGAGCCAACGGTCTAGGACTCCATCCCTCGCCGGAGTCCTGGCGCCGTCACACACGGGGCAGGAAGCGCGTCCTGGCGGGTCCCCCACGCCCGCCAGGGCGCGCTTTCCTCCGAGGGACCGACCACGATCGACGCCTCCATCTCCCGATGGGGGCTTTGTTGTTTCTCCCGGCGGCGCACGGGCCGCCCGCCCCCGGATCCCGGGGCGGCTGACCCGGGTTCCGGAGCGCGACGGCCAGGGGCCGGGGCGGCAGGCAGGCAGGATCGTGTCGCGTGACCGTGTGGTCACGTTCGCCACCGAGTCCGTTTCGATCACGTCTGCCACCAAGTCCGAGCCGTCCACGCTGACGACGCCTACTGCCTCATCATCAACCCTCGGAGCCCAACGTGGGGGCAGCTTTCGGGATGGTGGGACTGGTGGGATTTTCCGGTACCAATCCAATTTCTGGAGCAAGGTCAACTTGCGGGAGGATTTTCGCCGTCCCGGAGGGAGCCGCTGGTTTCGGGCATCCAGTCGACAAGAGTCAACCCGTCTCTGACCTCGGTGTACGAGACGCGCACCCGTTCCCCGTAGACCGGATCCCGCTCCCCGCGCCAGTTGCCGTACACCAGACACCCCGGCACCGCCGCCAAACGGACCATTACCACTAGGTATGGATCGCGTGCCCCCGGGACGAACGGTTGGTGGCTGACGATCCAGCTCTCCACCGTCCCCTCGGGCGCCGCCGCGCGCCAGCGCCACACCTCCGTACGGCACGCCGGGCAGAACGCCCGCGGCGGGAACCGCAGCCTGCCGCAGGTGCCGCACTCCTGCACCGCGAACTCCCGCCGGGCGACCCGCTCCCACCACGGCCGGGAGTCGCGGTCGGGCTCGGGACGGTACGCGGCCATCACGGCCTCCTCAGGATCAGGGCCGAAGTGGCGGGCAGGATGTAGCCGGGCTGGGCGGTCGACAGCGCCACCTCGGCCCCCGGCGCCTGGCGATCCCCCGCGTCGCCCCTGAGCTGGGACACCGCCTCGGCTATGTGGTTGATGCCGTGGACGTAACCCTCGGACAGGAAGCCGCCGTGCGTGTTGACCGGGAGGGCTCCGTCCAGGGAGGTGGCGCCCGAGGCCACGTACGGGCCGCCCTCCCCCTTGGCGCAGAAGCCGTAGTCCTCCAGCTGGACGATCACCGAGTACGTGAAGCAGTCGTAGAGCTCGGCCACGTCGATGTCGCCCGGCCCGAGCCCGGCCTGCGCGTACAGGCGCGGGGCCAGGGCGGCGGCCGCGGTCACCGTGGGATCGGTGGCCGGCCCCGACAGGTGGGAGCTGCCCCCGCCCCAGGCCGCGGCGGAGATGAGGACGGGCGGGCGGCGCAGCGAGCGGGCGCGCTCGGCCGTGGTGACGACGACGGCGCACGCCCCGTCGGTCTCCAGGCAGCAGTCCAGGAGGCGGAACGGCTCGGCGATCCACCGGCTGGCCAGGTAGTCGTCGAGCGTGATGGGGGCGCGCATGAGGGCGCGCGGGTTCTTGGCCGCGTTGGCGCGCTGGGTGACCGCCAGGTGGCCGAAGTGCTCCGCCTTGGTGCCGTACCGGAGCATGTGGGCGCGGGCGTACATGGCGTACTGCTGGGGCGGCGCCACGTACCCGTACGGGGCCTGGTACTGCACCTCGGGGCTGACCGGCACGCCCCGGCCCGTCCCGCCCATGCGGAACTCGGAGCGGGCGTTGATGGCCCGGTAGCAGACGACGGTCTCGGCCATCCCGGCCGCCACCGCCAGCGCGGCCTGGCCCACGACCGCGTGGGAGACGCTGCCGCCGCCGAACTGGTCCAGGTGCCAGGCGAGGTCCGTCAGCCCCAGCGCCGGGCCGACCAGGGTGGGCGGGGCGGAGTCGCCCACCCGGTGCGTGGCCAGGCCGTCCACGTCGTCCGCCGTCAGGCCCGCGTCCTCCAGGGCGGCGAGCACGGCGCGGCAGGCCAGCGTCAGGGTGCTGACCCCGGAGTCCTTGGTGAAGGGGGTGTAGCCGACCCCGGCGATGGCGGTGCGGTCACGGAAATCAAGCAAGCGCTTGGGCACACTCGTCACGGTAGGCAGCCTCTTTCGCCCCTGTCAATGCAGGTCCGGAGGCTCGACTTGACAGCTTTTTCCGGTTGCGCCTACCGTCCAAGCAAGCGCTTGGTAAGATAGGCGCAGTCGGTGGACTAGGAGGCGGACCATGAGCACACACGCTGCCCGGCTCATAGCGCCGGACGGCTGTCGCGGCCTTCCGACGCCCCCACAGCGCAGGATTCGCAACGGAGCCGCCATGCCGACGGGCCCATCCCAGCACAGCCCGAACGGCCACCTCGACAGCCGCCGCTTCCGGCAGGTGCTCGGCAGGTTCGCCACCGGGGTGGTGGCGATCACGGCCGTGGACCCGGCGACCGGTCAGCCGTGCGGCCTGGCGGCCAACTCCTTCACCTCCGTCTCGCTCAACCCGCCCCTGGTCGCGTTCTGCGTGGCGCACACGAGCACGAGCTGGCCCCGGGTGCGCGGCGCCAAGGTCATCACCGTGAACGTGCTGGCCGAGAACCAGCAGGCCGTCTGCGCGCAGATGGCGAGCAAGGGCGGCGACAAGTTCGCCGGCCTGGAGTGGACCGGCTCACCCGGCGGCAACCCGGTGCTCGAAGGCGCGCTGGCCTGGCTCGACTGCGCGGTCGAGGCCGAGCACCTGGCCGGCGACCACATGATCGTGGTGGCCCGGGTGCTGCAGCTGGACACGCACGCGGACGGCGGGCCGCTGGTCTTCTTCCGCGGCGGCTACGGGGGATTCTTTGAGCCTTCGTGAGGAGGCGCGGACCTGGCTGGAGGCGAACCTCACCGGAGAGTTCGCCCACGCCAGGGGGCTCGGCGGTCCCGGTCGCGAGCACGAGGGCCACGAGCTGCGGCTGGCGTGGGAGCGCCACCTCGGCAAGAGCGGCTGGACGTGCCTGGCCTGGCCCGAGCGGTACGGCGGCCGCGCCGCCTCCCTGGAGGACCAGGTCGCCTTCCACGAGGAGTACGCCAGGGCCGACGCTCCCGCCCGGGTGGGCCACATCGGCGAGGGCCTGATCGGCCCGACCATCCTCGAATTCGGCACCGACGAGCAGAAGGACCGCTTCCTGCCCCCGATCCAGCGCGGGGAGGAGCTGTGGTGCCAGGGCTACTCCGAGCCCGAGGCCGGATCCGACCTGGCGAACGTCCAGACGCGGGCCCGGCTCGAAGACGGCGAGTGGGTGGTCACCGGCCAGAAGGTGTGGACCTCGCTGGCCCACGTGGCCGACTGGTGCTTCGTCCTGTGCCGTACGGAGGAGGGCTCCGTACGGCATCGCGGGCTGTCGTACCTGCTGGTCCCCATGGGCGGGCCCGGCGTCGAGGCCCGGCCGATCGTGCAGCTCACCGGGACCTCGGAGTTCAACGAGGTGTTCTTCGACGGGGCGCGGACGGCGGCGGGCAACATCCTCGGCGCGCCCGGCGACGGCTGGCGGGTCGCCATGGCCACGCTGGGCTACGAGCGCGGGGCGTCCACGCTGGGGCAGCAGATCGGGTTCAGGCGGGAGCTGGCCGCCGTCATCGAGACGGCGAAGCGGACGGGCGCGGCCGGCGACCCCGTGCTGCGCGACCGGATCGTGCGGGCCTGGCTGGAGCTGGAGATCATGCGGCTCAACGCCCTCAGGATGTTGCGCCCCGATCCGGGTCCCGAGGTGTCGATCGCGAAGCTGTACTGGTCGGAGTGGCACCGCAGGCTGGGCGAGCTGGCGCAGGCCGTGCAGGGCCGGGCCGGGCTCGTGCACGAGCCCGGCGGGCTCAACGACCTGCAGCGGCTCTACCTGTTCAGCCGGGCCGACACGATCTATGCCGGTTCGAGCGAGATCCAGCGCAACATCATCGCGGAGCGCACCCTGGGACTCCCCCGCTGATTGGAGCAGCCCATGTCACCGCCCTACCCGAAGGCGCACGGCCTGCTCGACGGCAAGGTCACCCTGGTCACGGCGGCCGCCGGCGCGGGCATCGGCTACGCCACGGCCAAGCGCTGCGCCGAGGAGGGTGCCACCATCGTCGTCTCGGACCGGCACGAGCGCCGCCTGGCCGCCGCCGCCGACGCGCTGACCGAGCTCACGGGCGTCAAGCCGCTCGCCGTCCCGTGCGACGTGACGTCGGAGCCGCAGGTGCTGGCGCTGTTCGACGCGGTGGTGGAGGCGCACGGCCGGCTGGACGTGGTGGTCAACAACGCCGGCCTCGGCGGTACGGCCCCGCTCGCCGAGATGTCCGACGAGCAGTGGTTCGCGGTCATCGACGTCACCCTCAACGGCACCATGCGCTGCACCAGGGCCGCGCTCCAGCACATGATCGCCCAGGGCTCCGGCGTCATCGTCAACAACGCCTCCGTGATCGGCTGGCGGGCCCAGCGCGGGCAGGCGCACTACGCGGCGGCCAAGGCGGGCGTGATGGCGCTGACCAGGTGCGTCGCGCTGGAGGCGGCCGAGCACGGAGTACGCGTGAACGCGGTGGCGCCCTCGCTGGCCCTGCATCCGTTCCTGGCGAAGGTGACCAGCGAGGAGGTGCTGGCCGAGCTGGCGGCCAAGGAGGCGTTCGGGCGGTCCGCGGAGCCGTGGGAGGTGGCGAACGTGATCGTCTTCCTGGCCAGCGACTACTCCTCCTACATGACCGGCGAAGTGGTGTCGGTTTCCTCGCAGCACCCCTGACGATATCTTGCGGGACAAGATATCGTGGAAGGGTGAATATAACGGAGCCCATGTTCCTGGCGCTGACCGCGCTGGTGGACGAGCCGCGGCACGGCTACGGGATTGTCCAGGAGGTCGATCGGCTGTCCGAGGGGCGCGTGCAGCTCAAGATCGGCACGCTCTACGGCGTGCTCGACCGGCTCTCGGCCGCCGGGCTGGTGGTGCTCGACCGCGAGGAGGCGCAGCAGGGGCGGCTGCGGCGCTACTACCGGCTGACCGACGAGGGCGCCCGCGCGCTCCAGGAGGAGGCCACCCGGATGGCCGCCGCCGCCAGTGCCGCCACCGCACGCCTGCGCGCCAGAGCCGCCGGCGGCGCCGCCGCATCCCTCCTCGCGAGCATTGCCGCATCCCTCCTCGCGAGCATCGCCGCGTCCCTCCTTGCGAGGATCGCCGCGTCGCTTCCCGCCGGGGGTGCCGCGTGAGCCTGCTGGAGCTGCGTTACCGGTCCGTGCTGCGGCTGCTGCCCGCCTCCTACCGCGCCGGGCGCGAGGAGGAGATGGTGGACGCGTTCCTGGAGTCGGCGGGCGACCCGCCGGACGAGGCGAACGCGCGCCCCCGCTGGGGCGAGATCGCCAGCGTGCTGGCCCTGTCCGTGCGGGTGCGGCTCGGCGGCGCGGGCGCGCCCGCCCGTTTCGTGGCCTGGGGTGAGACCGTCCGGCTCGTCGCGCTGTTCGGGCTGGCCTACCAGAGCACAGGCTCCGTCTTCGTGGCGGCCGACCTGATCCGCGCGCTCGTGTTCGGCCCCGAGTTCGTCCTGATGGGCGCGCCCGGCTCGGCCGACCGGCTGCTGTCGATCGGCGTCGCCGCGGCGGCCGTCTGCTGGGCCGTCGCGTTCGTGGCGATCATGCGAGGGCACGTCCTCCTGGCGAAGGTCACGGCCCTGCTCGGCGCCGCGCCGACGGTGGCCTACTTCGTGATCCCGGCGTTCCTGGCCGGGCCCCGGCCGCCGGCGGAGGCGGCCAACCTGGTGTTCGTGGCGGTGCCGGTGATCGCGTTGCTGCTGGGCTTCCACAGCGACGTCACGCCGTGGCGGCGGCCGTGGCCGCTCGCCCTCACGCCGCCGGCCGCCGGCCTGGCGCTGCTGGGCACCGCGTGGCTGGTGGTCCGGCTGCGGCCGCAGGACGCCGAGTGGCTCTACCTGTGGCTGGACCTGGGCACGACGGTGCCGGTGTGGGCGGTGACCTCGGTGGTCGTGCTGGCCCGGCGGCGCTCCCCGTCCTGGGCGCTCGCGCTGGCGGTCGCGGGGCTGCTGGTGCTGGCGGCCCGGCTGCCGATGCTCGTCAACCTCCCCGAGGGTCCCCAGTGGACGACGGCCGGCGCGCAGTGCGTGCTGCTCGGCGCCCTGTCCCTGGTGCTCGTCGGCGCGGGGTTGCGCGGCCTGCCGCGGGCTCGCGCGGCCTGACCGGACCCCGTCAGGGAAAGATCGGGGTATGCGGTCGGAGGATCCGGATCTAGTGTCCGGAGCATGGGCACACGCTCCTCCTTCCTGCTCGATGTCCTCATGACGGAGTTCGGCGAATCGATCAAGCGAGACCCCGCCGCTTTCAGGCGGAAGTTCCGGAAGATGGCGGCCTCGCCGTTCGCCTTCTACCGGGGCAGCGCCTGCCTGTTCTACGCGGACATGACCGCCGGCTTCGCCGACGAGTCCTACCTCGACGGGCCGACCAGCAGGGTGTGGATCCACGGCGACCTGCACGCGGAGAACTTCGGCACGTACATGAACGCCTCCGGCGTCCTGGTCTTCAACGTCAACGACTTCGACGAGGCGTACGTGGGGCCGTACGTCTGGGATCTCAAGCGGTTCGCCGGCAGCGTGGCCCTGCTCGGATACGCCAAGGCGCTGTCCGATGACTCCATCAGCATGCTCGTGACCGACTTCGCCGGCGCGTACCTGGTCGAGCTGGCCGCCATCGCCGCGGGCGGGGACGACGCCATCGGCGCGCTCACCCTCGACACCACCAGCGGCGTGCTGCATCGGGTGCTCCAGCGCGCCCGGCTCAGCACCCGCGTGGCGCTGCTGGACGTGGAGACCGTGGTCGACGACTACGACCGGCGCTTCGCGCTCATGGAGGGGCGCGAGCCCGTGGACGCGGCGACCAGGCGGGCCGTGCTGGCGGCGTTCGAGGGTTACCTGGCCACGCTGCCCGTGACGGTCAACCCCGTCGAGCACGTGATCAAGGACGTGGCGCTGCGCAAGGGCGTGGGCATCGGGTCGGCCGGGCTGCCCTCCTACAACCTGCTGCTCGAAGGGCGCTCGCAGGCCCTGGAGAACGACGTCATCCTGTACATGAAGCAGGCCGCGGTGCCGGCGGTGGCCCGGCACATCACCGACGAGAAGGTGGCCTCCTACTTCCTGCACCAGGGGCACCGCACGGCCGAGTCGCAGCGGGCGCTGCAGGCCTACGCCGATCCCTGGCTGGGCTACACCGCGCTCGACGGGGTGGGGCAGCTGGTGGCCGAGGTGTCGCCGTACTCGGCCGACCTGGACTGGGACGACGTCAACGAGCCGGACGAGCTGCGCTCGATCGTGCAGGACCTGGGGCGGGCGGTGGCGCGCATGCACTCGGTCGCCGACGACGAGTCCAGCCACGACCTCGTGGACTTCTCGACGGAGGAGGCGATCGTGGCGGTGATCGGCAACGACAGGTCCGGATTTATCGGGATGCTGGTGGATTTTGCCCATCGTTATGGGGCACAGGCCCGGGAAGACCATCGAAGGTTCGTCGATCTGTTCCGCAACGGCCGTCTCCCGGGCGTGTGATCTCCCTGCGACCGCCGCGCGGGCGGTAGGCAGGAGGCACGTTGTGCGACATCTGATCGGGCTGCTGCTGGGAACGGAGGAGGACTGGCCGTCGGCGTACGAGACCCTGCTGCGCCGGCTGGGGCCGATCGAGGGGGTGGGCTCGTTCGACGTCGAGCGGCTCACGATCGAGCCGTTCGACCTGCGGGCCAAGCCGCGTCACGAGCTGGTGATCGACCGGCTGGCGTACTGGTACTACCACCCGCGCGAGTGGCTCAAGAAGATCTCCATGATGGACGACGTCTACCTGCTCAACAGCCCGTTCACGTTCCAGTCGATGGAGAAGCACACCGCGTACTGCGCGATGATGCGGCTCGGGCTCAAGGTGCCGGAGACGGTGCTGGTGCCGTACAAGAACCCGCTCGACAACGCCCGGTACGCCTACACCGCCGCCCGCTACAACGAGCCCTTCGACCTGGACGAGGTCGCCGAGGGCATCGGCTACCCGCTGTTCATGAAGCCGTACGACGGCGGGGCCTGGCGCGGCGTGTCCCTGGTGCGCGACCGGGAGGAGCTGCACCGGGCCTACGACGAGAGCGGCGAGATGCTCATGCACCTCCAGCAGGCCGTCCAGGGCTACGACGCGTTCGCCAGGTCGTTGTCCATCGGGGCGGAGACGATGGTGATGCGGTTCCGGCCCGAGGAGCCGATGCACGCCCGCTACGTCGTGGACCACGAGTTCCTGTCGCCGTCCGTCGGGGACGAGGTCGTCACGATCGGGCGGCTGGTGAACGCGTTCTTCCGGTGGGAGTTCAACTCCTGCGAGACGCTGGTCAAGGGCACGGACGTGCATCCCATCGACTACGCCAACGCCTGCCCGGACGTGGCGCTGACCAGCCTGCACTACTACTTCCCCTGGGCGATCAAGACGCTGGTGAAGTGGAGCGTGTTCTGCGTGGCCACCCGGCGGCGGCCCCGGATCGACCTGGAGACGCACGACTACTTCTCCGTCGAGGGGAGCTACGAGGAGCGGCTGGCGCGATACCGGCGGCTGGCGGACGACTACTTCGAGACCGAGCGCTACCACGACTTCTGCGCGCGGCACCTGGGGCGCCTCGACGAGCTGACGCTGGAGTGGGTGGCCGGGCCGGAGTTCGACCGGCTGCTGGTGGAGACGGTGCTCGCGACGTACCAGCCGCATGAGCGGGAGATGTTCGTCGAGCACTTCAGGGGGCTGCTGCGGCTCTGGGTCAAGGACGAGGGCTTCTAGGAATTCTGGCAACCGACCGTTCGGTATGGCATGCTTCCAGAACATGACTCTGTTCTCAGTGGAAGGCAAGACCGTCGTCGTGACCGGCGGTTCGCGGGGCATCGGGCGCATGATCGCCGCCGGGTTCATGGAGGCCGGGGCGACCGTCTACATCTCCGCCCGCAAGGCGGCCGAGGTCGAGAAGACCGCCGCCGAGCTGGGCTGCTTCGCCGTGCCGGCCGACCTGTCCACGCCCGAGGGGCTGGAGCGGCTGGTGTCGGCGGTGGACGGGCCGCTGCACGTGCTGGTGAACAACGCGGGGGCGACCTGGGGCGCGCCCCTGGAGGAGTATCCGGAGTCGGCCTTCGACAAGCTCTGGAACATCAACGTCAAAGGTGTCTTCTACCTGACCCAGAGGTTCCTGCCCCGGCTCAGGGAGGCGGCGAGCGCGGACGACCCGGCCCGGGTGATCAACGTGGGCTCGATCGACGGCATCAAGGTGCCCGCGCTGGAGAGCTACGCCTACTCCTCGACGAAGTCCGCCGTGCACATGCTGACCCGGCACCTGGCCAAGCAGCTGGCGAAGGAGCACATCACGGTCAACGCCATCGCCCCCGGGCCCTTCGACTCGAAGATGATGGCGTTCGCGCTCGACGACCCCGCCACCCGCGAGGCCATCGCCTCGAACGTCCCGCTGGGCCGCATCGGACGGCCCGAGGACATGGCGGGCGCGGCGATCTTCCTGTCGTCGCGGGCGGGGGCGTACCTCACCGGCACGGTCATCCCGGTGGACGGCGGGATCTCCTGCTGATCAGAGCAGCTCGGTCAGCGCCTTGGCGAAACTCGCCGCCGCGGACGGCTCGTGGCCCAGGAAGAGGTAGGGCTCGGTCAGCTCCAGCTCGATGACGGCGGGTGTGCCGTCGGAAAGCCGGACCAGGTCGACCCTGGCATAGAGAAGGACATGGGGTACGGCGGTGAGCACCTTCTCGGCGAGTTCGACCTGGTCCGGGGCTGGTGTGCGGAGCTGGGCCCGCGCGTTGTCGTCGATCGTCATCCCGGGGACGAGCATGGGGTTGCGGCGGACGGCGTGGCTGAGACGGCCGTTGAAGTACAGCAGCGAGGTCTCGCCCTCCGACTCGACCATGTCGAGGTACGGCTGCACCATCGGCGTGTGCCCCTTGGCCTCCAGCGCCGCGGCCAGCCTCGCCGCCTCGGCGCGGTCGGCGGTCCTGGTGGTGTCGCGGGCCCCGCCGGAGACGGTGGGCTTGACGACGTATTCGGGCCAGTCCGGCAGGTCCTGCGACGACCAGTGCGTGGGGACGGTCGGCATGCCGAGGTCCCGCAGGTAGGTCTTGTCGGTGTTGGACTCCAGCACGGCGTACGGGTTCAGCAGCCTCGTGACCGACTCCACGCCCCGTGCCCACGCGAGGAACTCCTCCCGCCTGAGGATGTAGTCCCAGACGGAGCGGACCACCACGGCGTCGTACGAGCTCCAGTCGACGGCCGGATCGTCCCAGCGCTCGACGCGCCCCTCGATGCCGGCCTCCCGCCAGGCGGCCAGCACCAGGTCACGCTCGTCGTCGCCATGAGGTTCCGCAAAAGTGGCATAAGCACAGATAGTCACCCACGGATGCTATTACGCCGCGAGCCGGGCCATATCGGACCCGGCTCGCGCACGATCCGGGGCGCGCCGCGTTCTGGCGCCGCGCGGCGCGGCCCGCCCGATCAGTCGTGCACGTCGTCGACGACCACGTCACTGCCGTTGCTGGCGGTCACCGTGTTGCCGTTGACGTTGTTGACCCCGGTCGCGCCATGGCCGCTCACGTTGGCGTTGACGACGTTGCCGAAGTTGTTGCCCGACTGCGAGGAGTCGTTGTTCGAGCTGGAGTTGCCCGCGTTGGTGTCGGCGTACGCGGGGGCCGACACCAGGGTCACGCCGGCTGCGGCGGCGACGATGGCGCCGGTCACACAGAGCTTCTTGATCATGTCGAGGTCCTTTCGGAGTGCTGTTCTTCCGGACGTCAGCCGGTCAGTGGAAGATGTACGTCACCGTGATCCCGCCGTTGGTGGCGGTCGACGCGATGCCGTTGACGTTGTTGACGTTGGTGGAGTGTCCGTCGCCGTGGTTGCCGGCGAGGACGTCACCGAAGTTGTTTCCTGACTGGGACGAATCGCTGTTGCTGCTCCGGTTGGCGGACCAGTCGTCACCAGTCCACGGGCCGGCCCAGTCGTCGTCAGCGTGAGCGGGGACTGCAAGTAGTGCGCCGCCGGCGATCGCTGCCAGTACGACCGCGGCTGCGCACACCCTTCTGATCACGTCTGCTCCTTCGCCAGTGGGAAGCCCTTCAGGACGGCGGCTCGCCAGGGCCCTCGAGCGCACCACCACCCCTTTTTGACCTTCGCTGACCTCAGGGGATCAAGGTCAGCCCCACCATATAACTCTCCGTTGCCTTACGGTAGCTCTCAGTGATCAGAATATTGTTCGGAGCGGACGCTGACATGAGGTGTCAGTGACCCGGGCCTAACGTCCCTGGCATGATCTACGAGTTGCGGCGCTACACGATGCGCCCGGGACGGCGGGACACCCTGATCTCGCTGTTCGAGCGGGAGTTCATCGAGGCGCAGGAGGCCACGGGCATGCGCGTCACCGGCTCCTTCCGGGAGGCCGGCGAGCCCGACACGTTCCCCTGGCTGCGGGCCTTTCCCGACATGTCCTCCCGGCGGGCGTCACTGGAGGCCTTCTACGGCGGGCCGGTGTGGCTCACTCACCGTGACGAGGCCAACGCCACGATGATCGACTCCGACGACGTGCTGCTGCTGCACCCCGTGGGGCCGGAGCCGCCCTCCTGGGAGCGGCCGCCGGTGGGCGCCGGGGAGCCGCCGCCGTCCCTGTACGTCGCCACGATCTACCACGTCGAGGACGGCTTCGCCGGCTTCTTCGCGCTGGAGGTCGCGCCCGCGCTGGCCGAGGCCGGGGTGCCGCCGGTCGCCTGCCTGGAGACCGAGCACGCGGAGAACACCTATCCGCGGTTGCCCGTACGGACCGGGGAGAACGTGTTCGTGTGGTTCGCCCGGTTCGACACGCCGGAGGAGGAGCGGGAGGTGGAGCTGCCGATGCTGAAGTCCCGCCTCACCGCCGCCCCGGTCCGGCTCCGCCTGCGCCCCACCGCCCGCTCCGCCATGCGCTGAGGGACCCGATCGCCGACGCCCTCCGGCCGCCACCCTCCGACCACTGCCATCTGGCCGCCGCACTCCGACCGCCGCACCCCGACCCGCAACCCTCTGACCGCCGCTCTCCGGCCGCGACCGTCCGGTCGTTGCCGTCACCCGGGGGGCGCGCCATAGACCGGCTCCGGGGGTGGGGCGGTGGCCAGGAGGGTGGTGACGGCCTCGCCGACGGCCGCCGGGTCCCAGCGGGCGCCGCGGTCCACGCGCGGGCCGTGGTGCCAGCCGGTGGCCACGGAGATCGCGCCGCCCTCCACCTCGAACACCCGCCCCGTCACGTGGGCCGACTCCTCGGACCCGAGCCAGACGACGAGGGGGGCCACGTTCGCGGGGTCCATGGGGTCGAAGCCGGACTCCGGCCTGGCCATGGCCGTGGCGAACACCTCCTCCGTCATGCGGGTGCGGGCGGCGGGGGCGATGGCGTTCACCGTGACGCCGTACCTGGCCAGTTCGGCGGCGGCCACCTGGGTCAGCGCGGCGATGCCCGCCTTGGCCGCCGCGTAGTTCCCCTGGCCGACGCTGCCCATCAGGCCCGCGCCGGACGAGGTGTTGATCACCCGTCCGCTGACCCGGTCGCCGGCCTTGGCCCGCTCCCGCCAGTACGCCGCCGCGTGCCGCAGCGGGAGGAAGTGGCCCTTGAGGTGGACGCGTACGACGTCGTCCCACTCCTGCTCGGTCATCGAGACCAGCATCCGGTCCCGTACGAAGCCGGCGTTGTTGACCACCACGTCCAGCCGGCCGAACGCGCTCACGGCGGTCTTGACCAGCCGCGCGGCCCCGTCCCAGTCGGCCACGTCGTCGCTGCTGGCCACCGCCTGCCCGCCGAGCCGGTCGATCTCCTCGGCCACGGCCAGCGCGGGCCCGGCCGAGAGGCCCTCGCCGCCGGGGCCGGTGCCGAGGTCGTTCACCACCACGCGGGCGCCCTGCCGAGCGAATTCCAGGGCGTGCTCCCTGCCGATGCCGCGACCGGCACCCGTCACGACCACCACGCGGCCGGCACAGATTCCCACACAGACCTCCCGGAAGGATCAAGCAGAGATATCAGGAAATGTCGCCGGAAACTAGGTGTCGCCAGGCGGGGATCTCGCCGCCGCCGTCCACCCGTACCTCCGCGCCGGTCACGTAGCCGGGCGCGGCCAGCCACAGGCACGCCTGCGCCACGTCGGCGGGCGTGGCCATCCGGCCGGCCGGAATGGCCCTGCCGTCCAGATCCGCCCGGCCGCCGTAGTGGTCGGCGGCGTCCCGCGTGGCGGCCGGGCTCGCGCCGGAGGTGTCCCCCGTGGTGGCCGGGCTCGCGCCGGAGGCGTCCTGGGTGGCGGCCAGGCCCACCACAACCGTGTTGACCCGTACCAGGGGCGCCCACTCGGCGGCCAGGCAGCGGGCCAGGTGGTGCAGGCCGGCCTTGGCGGCGCCGTAGGCGGCGGTGCCGGGCGAGGGGCGGGCGCCGCTCGCGCTGCCGATCATCACGATCGCCCCGCCGACGGCGGCGAGCAGCGGGTACGCGCGCTGCGAGACCAGCAGCGGCGCCGTCAGGTTGAGCTCGATGACGCGGGCGTGCAGCCGCGGCGAGGTGCCCTCCAGGGGCGCGGGCGGCGAACCGCCGGCGTTGTTGACCACCACGTCGAGCCGGTCGAACCCGGAGATCAGCCGGTCGACGTCCTCGGGAACCCGCACGTCGGCCTGCACGAACCGGTCCGGGACGGACTCGGGCCGGGTACGGGCGCAGACGGTGACCTCGGCGCCCGCCGCGCGGAAGGCGGCGGCGATCCCGGCGCCGATTCCCCTGGTGCCGCCGGTCACCAGGACGGCCTTGCCCGCGTAGTCGAAAGTCACGGTCACGGGTGCTACCGTACCAAGCAAGCGTTAGGTGGAGCGAGGAGGGTAATGGGGATCTCGCTGCTGGACGGGCCCGTCGCCGAGGTCGTCGTGGACGTGCCGCCGGTGAACGCGTTGGCCGTGCGGGACTGGGAGGAGCTGGCGCGGGCCGTGCGCGCGGCCGGGGACGACCCCGGGACCAGGGTGGTCGTGCTGCGGGCCGAGGGGCGCGGGTTCAACGCCGGCGTGGACATCAAGGAGATGCGCGACACCGAGGGTTTCACGGCACTGGTCGGGGCCAACCGGGCGTGTTACGCGGCGTTCGCGGCCGTGTACGAGTGCGCGGTGCCCGTCGTCGCGGCCGTGCACGGGCACTGCCTGGGCGGCGGGGTCGGCCTGGCCGGGAACGCGGACGTGGTGGTGGCCAGCGAGGAGGCGTACTTCGGGCTGCCCGAGGTGGACCGGGGCGCGCTGGGCGCGGCCACGCACCTGGCCCGGCTGGTGCCCCAGCATCTGCTGCGGGCCATGGTCTACACGTGCCGGAACGTCACGGCGGCGGAGCTGCACGCGTTCGGGTCGGTGCTGGAGGTGGTGCCGCGCGACAAGCTGCGGGACGCGGCGCTGGAGGTGGCCGGGCAGATCGCGGCCAAGGACCCGTACGTGATCCGGCGCGCCAAGGAGGCGCTCAACGGCATCGACCCGGTGGACGTCAACCGCAGCTACCGCTTCGAGCAGGGCTTCACTTTCGAGCTGAACCTCCTGGGCATCGGCGACCGGCACCGGGAGCGGTTCACGTGACGGCTCCGGCGAGCGTTCCGGCGAGCGTTCCGGCGAGCGTTCCGGCGGGCGGCCCTGCGGGCGTTCCGGCGAGCAAGGTGATGACGGCCGAGCAGGTGGCCGCCTCCGTGGAGAGCGGGATGACGATCGGCATCGGCGGGTGGGGCTCGCGCCGCAAGCCCATGGCCCTCGTCCGGGCCCTCCTCCGCTCCCCCGCCCGCGACCTCACCGTCGTCTCGTACGGCGGCCCGGACGTGGGCATGTTGTGCGCGGCCGGGAAGGTGCGCAGGGTCGTGGCCCCGTTCGTGACGCTGGACTCCATCCCCCTGGAGCCGCACTTCAGGAAGGCCCGGCAGGCCGGGGAGATCGAGTTCACGGAGTACGACGAGGGCATGTTCATGTTCGGGCTGCTGGCGGGCGCGCACCGGCTGCCGTTCCTGCCGACGCGGGCGGGGACGGGATCGGACGTCATGCGGGTCAACCCGGAGCTGCGGACGGTGCGGTCGCCGTACGGGGACGGGGAGGAGCTGGTGGCGGTGCCGGCGCTGACCACGGACGTGGCGCTCGTCCACCTGAACCGGGCCGACGCCCGGGGGAACGCGCAGTACCTGGGGCCCGACCCGTACTTCGACGACCTCTACGCGAAGGCGGCCGGGCGGTGCTACGTGTCGTGCGAGCGGATCGTGGACACGGCCGACCTGCTGAAGGAGGGGCCGGTGCAGTCGTTGCTGATCAGCCGGTCGATGGTGGCCGGGGTGGTGGAGGCGCCGGGCGGGGCCGGGTTCACCTCGTGCGAGCCGGACTACGGGCGCGACGAGGCGGCGCAGCGGCGGTACGTGGAGACCCCCTGGGAGGAGTTCCGTGAGCAGGGCTGACGTTTGCGTGGTGGCGTGCGCGGAGGCGTTCAGGGGCGACGGGGAGATCCTCGCGGCCGGGATCGGCGGGGCGATCACGGTGCTGGCGGCGCGGCTGGCGCGGCTGACGTTCGAGCCGGAGCTGCTCACGCACGACGGCACCTGCCTGCTCACCGGCGACGTGCCCGGCCTTGGGGAGGCGCCGGAGGTGGTGGAGGGCTGGCTGCCGTTCCGCGAGCACCTGTGGCTGGTGCTGAACGGCCGCCGGCACGTCATGCTCGGGGCCAGCCAGATCGACCGGTACGGCAACACGAACATCTCCTGCGTCGGCGACTGGGCGCGGCCCAAGGCGCAGCTGCTGGGGGTGCGCGGGGCGCCGGGGAACACGCGGTGCGACCCGACGAGCTACTGGATCCCCCGGCACTCGACCCGGGTGTTCGTGCCCGAGGTGGACATGGTCAGCGGGCTCGGCACGGACCGGGGGGCGTACGAGCTGCGGCGGGTGGTGACGGATCTGGCCGTGCTGGACTTCGGCTCGCCTGATGGGGGCATGCGGCTGGTGTCCGTGCATCCGGGGGTGAGCGTGGACGACGTGGTGGCGGCCACAGGGTTCGAGCTGAGCGACGTTTCCGGAAATGTCGCCCAGACACGGGAGCCGACCGCCGAGGAGCTCCGCGTCCTCGACCGGCTCGACCCCGGCCGCCTGCGCGACCGCGAGGTTGCGGCGTGAGGACCGCGCTGACCGCGCTGGTGGGCTGCCGGCATCCCATCGTGCAGACCGGCATGGGATACGTCGCGGGCGCCCGGCTGGCGGCGGCCACCTCGGCGGCCGGCGGCCTGGGCGTGATCGGCGCGGCCACCATGTCGGTGCCCGAGATGACGGCGGCGATCCGGCGGGTCAAGGAGCGCACGGACGCGCCCTTCGGGGTGAACATCCGCGCCGACGCCGACGACGCGGCCGAGCGGATCGAGGTGATGGTCAGGGAGGGCGTGCGGGTGGCGTCGTTCGCGATGGCGCCGCGCCGGGAGCTGATCGCCCGGCTCAAGGACGCGGGCGTGCTGACCGTCCCGTCGGTGGGTGCGCGCCGGCACGCGGAGAAGGTGGCGGGCTGGGGCGCGGACGCGGTGATCGTGCAGGGCGGAGAGGGCGGCGGGCACACCGGCCCCGTGGCCACCACGCTGCTGCTGCCGCAGGTGGTGGACGCGGTGGACATCCCGGTGATCGCGGCCGGGGGGTTCTTCGACGGGCGCGGGCTGGTGGCGGCGCTGGCGTACGGGGCCTGCGGGATCGCCATGGGCACCCGTTTCCTGCTGACCAGCGACTCGCCGGTGCCCGACGAGGTGAAGAAGTTCTACCTGGCGGCGAGCGAGACGGTGGTGACGCCCAACGTGGACGGGGTGCCGCACCGGGTGCTGAGCACGCCGTTCGTGGCCTCGCTCGAACGGTCGCGGCTGGTCAGGGCCGTGGTGAACGGGGCCAGGTTCAAGCGGCTGTCGGGGTTGTCGTGGCGGTCGATGGTCCGCGAGGGGCGGCGCATGCGGCGGGGACGCGAGCTGACCTGGGCGCAGGTGCTCCAGGCGGCGAACACGCCGGTGCTGCTGCGGGCGGCCATGGTGGAGGGGCGGGTGGACCTGGGGGTGATGGCCTCCGGACAGGTGGTGGGCGTGATCGACGACCTGCCGTCCTGCCGGGAGCTGATCGAGCGTGTGATCGCGGAGGCGGACTCGGCCCTGGCCCGCCTGCCCGGCCGATCACCGAGTTGACCTCAAGTCCGATTGAGGTAGCAGGCTGGTCGCGACACCGACAAGGGGAGACCAGCATGCGAGCAGTACAGGTGACGCGGTTCGGCGGGCCGGAGGTCCTGGTGGCCGCGGAGGTGCCGGATCCGGTCGCCGGGCCGGGGCAGGTCGTCGTGGGCGTCGAGGTGGCCGAGATCAACTTCGTGGAGACGCAGCTGCGGCGCGGGATCACCCCCGGGCCGCCGCTGCCGGAGCCGCCCTACGTGCCCGGCGGCGGCGTGGCCGGGCGGGTGGTCGCGGTGGGCGAGGACGTGGATCCGGACTGGAAGGGACGGCGGGTGACGGTCTCCACGGCCTCCGGTCGCGGCGGCAACGCGGAGCTGGCCGTGGCCGAGGCGGGCGGGCTCGTCGAGGTGCCGGACGGGCTGGGGTTGCCGGAGGCGGCGGCCCTGCTGCACGACGGCGGCACGGCGGTGGGGCTGGTCGACCGGGCCGGGATCCGCGCGGGCGACTGGGTGCTGGTCGAGGCGGCCGCCGGCGGGCTGGGCAGCCTGCTGGTGCAGCTCGCGCTGGGCGCCGGGGCGCGGGTGGTCGCCGCCGTGGGGAGCGGGCCGAAGGCGGAGCTGGCGCGGGAGCTGGGGGCCGAGGTGGTGGTCGACTACACCCGCGACGGCTGGACGGACCTCGTACGGCGCGGGACCGGCGGGCGGGGGCCCGACGTGGTCTTCGACGGGGTCGGCGGGCCGATCGGGCGGGCGGCGTTCGAGGTCACCGCGCGGGGCGGCACCTTCTCCGTCCACGGGGCCTCCAGCGGTTCGGCCACGACGATCGATCCGGCCGAGGCCGCGGGCCGGGGCGTGACGGTGATCGGGCTCGACCAGCTGTTCGGCCTGTCGGAGCCGGACGGGGCGCGGCTGCGTACGGAGCGGGCGCTGGCGGCCGCCACGGCGGGGCGCATCAGGCCGGTCATCGGGCGCACGTTCCCCCTGGAGCGGGCGGCCGACGCCCACGCGGCCATGGAGGCCCGGGCGGTGCCCGGCAAGACGCTGCTGACGCTCTGACGTAACAGCTAGAGAACGGTGATGCCGCGGGCGGCGAGGATGGCGTTGGCCTGCGTCTGGTTGATGATGGCGCCCGCGAACGCGCGCAGCTTGGCGTCGTCCGGCTCGCCCAGGTCCGCCCCGCGCAGGTCCGCCTTGTGGAACTTCGTCTGCAGCAGCCGCGTGCCGATGAGGCGGCAGTCGCTGAGCGTGGCCTCGGTGAAGTCGCAGCCCGACAGGTCCGCGTCGTCGAAGCGGACGCCCTCGATGACCTCCTTGCGCAGCGAGCAACCCCCCAGGTTGGCCAGGGTCAGGTTGGAGCGGGTCACCCTGAAGCCGGTGCCCCGGGAGCCGGTCAGGACGGCGCCGATCATGCGGCAGCCCGTGAACGAGGCGTCCGTCAGCAGTGCCCCGGCGAACTGGGCCGACGACAGGTCCACGTCGGTGAAGGTCGCGTCGATGAGGTCGGCGTCGTTGAACCTGGTCCGCATCCCGCCGCCGCCCGCGAACACCGCGCCGTCGAGGTCGGCCCTGCGGAAGTCGGTCTGGTCCAGCACGCAGGACTCGAAGCGGGCCCCCGCCAGCGAGGCGCCCCACAGGTCGGTCTCCGTCAGGTCGCACTCGCGGAAGACGTGCTCCTCGCCGGGCGGGAGCCGGTCGGCCAGCGCTTTGCGGGAGAGGTCCTCGCCGTCGAAGTTCACGGTCTCAGAGACTACCGGTCAGCAACTCCGCCGCCGCCTGGCCGCAGACCCTGGCCGAGCCGTACGTGGCGACGTGCAGGGCGCCCAGGTCCGAGCGGGCGGGCAGGCCCATCTCCACCACCACGGCGTCCGGCCGGGCGCTGAGCAGGTGCCGCAGGGCCTCGGACTGCCAGGCGTGGCGGTGGACGTCCCTGACCACCACGACCAGCGGGTGACTGGCGGCTCCGCCGATCAGGCGCTCCAGCTCGGAGCCCGTGGCCTGCCCGGCCGTCAGGCGGGTGACCACGGTTCCGGGGCGCAGGCGGCTCAGGGGCTCGCCGACGCCCCACGGGGTGTTCCTGTCGATGGCCAGGTTCATCTCGGGGGCCAGCTCCACCACGTGCGGCGCGGCCTCCAGCGGCAGCACGGGCGTGGCGGAGCGGCGGGTGACGCGGATCGCCCGGCGGGCCGCGGCCAGGCCGATGCCGCCGTCCGCGGGAGCCGGGCTGCCCGAGGAGGCGGCCCACGCGGCCAGCTCGCGGACCCTGCGAGCGGCGTCGGCCAGCCGTTCCTCGGGCAGCAGCCCCTCGGTCACCGCCGCCGCGATCGCGTCGCGGATCCCGGCCGCGGTGGCCTCGTCGGCCCGCTCGCCGCCGACGCAGATCGCGTCGGCGCCGGCGGCGATGGCGCGGGCGGAGGCGCCCCCGATCCCGTGGGCCTCCGACACCGCGGCCATCTCGATGCCGTCAGTGATGATCATTCCGTCGAACCCGAGCTCCTCCCGGAGCAGCCCGGTGAGCACCTTGGGGCTGAGCGTGGCGGGCCGCTCGGCGTCGTACGAGGGCACGAGGAGGTGCCCGGTCATGACCGCCTTGACCCCCTCCGCGATCGCCTCCCGGAAAGGGAGCAACGCGTCCTCGATCCCGCTCTCGGCGACGACCGGCACCCCGTGGTGGGAGTCCACCGAGGTGTCCCCGTGCCCGGGGAAGTGCTTGGCGCAGGCGGCCACCCCGGCCGACTGCAGCCCCCGGACGAACGCCCTGGTGTGCCGGGCGACCAGCTCCGGCTCGGCGCCGAAGGCCCGCAGGCCGATGACCGGGTTGTCCGGGTTGGAGTTCACGTCGGCCGAAGGCGCGAAGTCGATCGTGATGCCCGCCCTGGCCAGGTCCCCGCCGAGGTCGGCGGCCAGCGACTCGGTGAGGTCCACGTCGTCCACGACGCCGAGCGCGTACCCGCCGGGGCGGCTGCTGCCGGTGGCCACCTCCAGCCTGGTGACCTCGCCCGACTCCTCGTCGGTGCCGACGAGCACCGCGGGGTTCTCGGCGCGCAGCGCGGCGGTCAGCCGGGCCACCTGGGCCGGGCCGGCGATGTTGCGCGAGAACAGCACCACGCCCGCCAGCCCCTCGCCGAGCCGGCGTCGGATCCAGTCGGGGGGCGTCTGTCCCGGGAAACCGGGGAAAAGGACGGCGTCGGCGAGGCGAAGCAGGTCACCGCTCAGGGGCATGCCCCGAAATCTAATAGGAAAGTTTCCTATTTGCTAGAGGTATTTTCTGACGTCAGCCCGCTCCCCTTCGTGACGAACTCCGCCACCGTACGCACCGGAGCCCCCGGATTGTCCACGAAGTCCACCGCGCGGAACGCCACCCGCAGCTCCTCGCGACTCACCGTGCACGACAGGTAACCGCGGTGGTCGTCGAAGAACTTCAGATGCGGGTTGGCGGCCAGCACGGCGGGACCGTCGGTGGCCGGGGGCATGCTGGTGATCGACGTGCCCACGAACTCGGCCCCGACGACGGCCGAGCCCGGGTCCAGGAAGTCGGCCTTCAGCTCCCCGGCCCAGGCGTTGTGCACGTCACCGCTGAAGACGGCCAGGCCGGGCGCGTTCGCCGCCAGGATGCGCGAGCGCTGCGCCTGGTGACCGTCCCAGGAGTCGCCGCGCAGGTTCGGGGCCGGGCCGGGCACGAAGCGGCGGGCGAAGAACAGCGGCTGCACCAGCAGGCGCCACCTGACCGGGCTGGTGACCAGCCGCGAGAGCAGCCACTGCTCCTGCGCGGCGCCGAGCATGGTCGTGGCGTCGCGGTGCTGGCGCACGTCGAGCACCATGAAGTCGGCCACCGTCCCGTACGTCCGCCTGCGATACATCTGCAGGTTCCCGCCCTGCGGCCGCACCCGGATCGGCAGGTTCTCGTAGTACGCCTGGTAGGCCGCGTCCCGGCGCCTCAGGAACGCCGCCGACCCGTCCCCCCTGCCCCGGTAGTTGTCGAGCACCTCGTGGTCGTCCCAGGTCGGCACCCACGGCGCGGCGGCATGCGCGGCCTGCAGGTCGGGGTCGGTCTTGTAGCGGGCGTAGCGCTGGCGGTATTCGTGCAGCCGGCTCGTCTCACCGGGCAGCGGCCCGAGCGGTCGCACGACGCGGGCCGACTGGCGGGACTCGTAGATGTAGTCGCCGACGTGGAAGACGACGTCCGGCCGCTCGGCCGCCAGGTGCCGGTAGGCGGTGTAGAAGCCGTGCTCGTAGCGCTGGCAGCCGGCCACCGCGAACCGCACCGGCCGGGCCGACTCCGGGTCGTCGGCCGTCCTGGTGCGCCCCACGGGGCTCTGCCCGCCGCTCGTCCTGAACCGGTAGAAGTAGTCGGTGCCCGCCTTGAGCCCGGACACCCTGACGTGCACGCTGTGCGCCCAGGCCGGCAACGCCTGGGCGGTCCCCTGACGCAGGCCCTGCGTGAAGCGCTCGTCCTCGGCCAGCTGCCAGCTCACCTCGACCGCCCGCGGCGCCATGCCACCCGGCCGGGCGGGGTCGGCGCTCAGGGGGTTGACCGCCAGCCGGGTCCAGAGCACCACACCGTCGGGCAGCGGCTCGCCGGAGGCGACGCCGAGGGTGAACGGATTCGCCATACCCTCATGGTGCCGCCTGGGCGGGGGGAGCGAGGCGCTCGATGACGGTGACGTTCGCCTGTCCTCCGCCCTCGCACATGGTCAGCAGGCCGTACCTGCCTTCGGTGCGCTCCAGCTCGTGCAGGAGCTTGACCGCGAGGACGGCGCCGGTCGCGCCGAGCGGGTGGCCGAGGGCGATGGCGCCGCCGTTCGGGTTGACCTTGGCGGGGTCCGCGCCGGTCTCCTTGGTCCAGGCCAGCACCACCGAGGCGAACGCCTCGTTGATCTCGATCGCGTCGAAGTCCTCGATGGACATGCCGGTCATGCCGAGCGCGTGCACGGTGGCGGGAATCGGGGCGGAGAGCATCATGATCGGGTCGTCGCCGCGCGCCGACAGGTGGTGCACGCGGGCGCGCGGGGTGAGGCCGTGCTCGCGTACGGCGCGGGGCGAGGCGACGAGCAGGGCGGCGGCGCCGTCGGAGATCTGGGAGGCCAGGGCGGCGGTCAGCCGGCCCCCATCGGTGAGGGGCTTGAGTGCGGCCATCTTCTCGCGGGTGGTGTCCCGGCGGGGACCCTCGTCCGTGGTGGCGCCCTCGTAGGGGGCGATCTCGCGGCGGAAATGTCCGGCGTCGATGGCGTGCAGCGCCCTTCGGTGCGACTCGTACGCGTACCGCTCCATCTCCTCCCGCGAGAGGTCCCACCGGGCGGCGATCATCTCGGCGCCGGCGAACTGCGAGACCTCCTGCGTGCCGTACCGCTCGGCCCAGCCCTTGGAGCCCCCGAAGGGGGTCTCGTGCCCGAGCGGGCGGCCCGCGAGCATCGCGGAGGAGATGGGGATCATGCTCATGTTCTGCACTCCCCCGGCCACCACCAGGTCGTTCGTGCCGGACAGCACGGCCTGGGCGGCGAAGTGCAGCGCCTGCTGGGACGAGCCGCACTGGCGGTCGATCGTGACGCCCGGCACCTCCTCGGGCAGCCCGGCCGCCAGCCAGCAGGTGCGGGCGATGTCCCCGGCCTGCGGGCCGATCGTGTCCACGCAGCCGAACATCACGTCCTCGACGGCCGACGGGTCGGCATCGGCCCGGTACATCAGCTCCTTGAGCACGTGCGCGCCGAGGTCGGCGGGGTGGGCTCCGGCCAGGCCGCCGTTCCTGCGCCCCACGGGGGTGCGGACGGCGCCGACGATGTACGCCTCACT
Organism: Nonomuraea sp. KM90; assembly: GCF_052246675.1. NCBI lineage: Bacteria > Bacillati > Actinomycetota > Actinomycetes > Streptosporangiales > Streptosporangiaceae > Nonomuraea > Nonomuraea sp. KM90. Next base: position 212,329 of record NZ_JBQQCB010000006.1, read on the forward strand.
CATTACCGCATCGTAGCAAGCGCTTGGTCTAGCCGCTAATGCCGTATGAGCTGGCACAGTTAGGTGAACAAGCGATTGTCTGAGGGCTCATAATGGGGACGTGACCACGCGAAAGAACTCCGGCAGCACCACCACCCCGGCGAAGCGCCAGCGCGCCACCTCATCGGGGTCGGCGTCCGAGCGCCGTGACCACCTCGTCAAGCTCGCCGCGGAGCTCTTCGCGCGCAAGGGCTTCCAGGCCACGACAGTACGCGAGATCGCCGACGAGGCCGGCATCCTCTCAGGAAGTCTCTACCACCACTTCGACTCCAAGGAGACGATCGTCGACGAGGTGCTGTCCACCTTCCTCGACGACCTCATCGCCCGCTACCGCGCGGCCCTCGACACCAGCGCCGACGCCCGCACCGTGCTGTCGGAGATGGTCCGCATCGGCTTCGGCACGCTGGAGCCCCACCGCGCCGCCATCACGGTGATGCAGAACGACTGGAACTACCTGCGCCAGTTCGAGCGGTTCAACTACCTGGTCAAGGCCGAGGACGAGGTCGAGCAGATCTGGGTGTCGCAGATCAAGGCGGGGCAGGCCGCCGGGCTGTTCAGGACCGACGTCGATCCGAAACTGACCTACCGGATGATCCGCGACACGATCTGGGTCGCGGTGCGCTGGTTCCGGCCCGGCGGCAGACTCAACACGGCCGGGCTGGCCGAGCACTACATCACCGTGCTCTTCGACGGACTCGCCACGGGCGAGCGCACCACCCAAAAGGGATGAGCCTCGGCAAGGCGGTGCGCCTGGCTCTGCAGGAGGCGGCCGAGCCCGGCAAGGCCGAGGCGATGCGCGCCTACATGAAGTCCACGATGCCGTTCCTGGGTGTCCAGGCGGTGCCCAGGCGGGCGGCGCTGCGGAAGGTGTTCGCCGAGCACCGGCTCGACACCGCGCCCGAATGGCGGCGCGCGGTGCTGACGCTGTGGCGGGAGGCCGAATACCGCGAGGAGCGGTACGCGGCCATCGAGCTGTCCGGCTACCACTTCTACCGGGAGTTCCAGACCCTCTACACCGTGCCGATGTACGAGGAGATGATCGTCTCCGGGGCCTGGTGGGACCTGGTGGACGAGCTGGCCACGCACCGGGTCGGCGCGCTGCTGGCCACGTTTCCGGACTCGATGCGGCCGCTCATGCTGGAGTGGGCGCACGACGGGGACCTGTGGAAGCGGCGGACGGCAATTCTGTGCCAGAACCGGTTCAAGGGGCGTACGGATACGGCGTTGCTGTATGCGTGCATCGAGCCGAGCCTGTCGGACAACGACTTCTTCGCCCGTAAGGCTATTGGGTGGGCGTTACGTGAATACGCCAAGACGAATCCGGGCGAGGTGCTGCGCTATGTCAAGGCCAAGGGGATCTCGGGGCTGAGCCGGCGCGAGGCGCTGAAGAACGTCCCGGTCACCACCTGATCGCCCTGCGGGCTCTCGCGGCGGGCGGTCCGGGGGTGCGGGTGATCCTCAGCGGGTCCACAAAGCGTCCTGGACGGCCTGGACCAGGGCCATCAGCTCCGGGGTGACGTGCTCTCCCGACCAGGCCAGGGCGTAGGTGATGCGGAGCTCGCCCGCGTCCAGCGGCACGAACCGGACGTCGTCCCGGCGGATGCTGCGCACCAGGAGGTGCGGGATGGGCAGCAGGCCGGCACCGGCGGCCACCAGGTCGAGCGCCGCGGCGAAGTCGTCGTCGGCCACCAGGCGGGGACGGCCCGGCAGACCCGGCCACGGGCGGTTGGCCGGGGTGAGCAGCACCTGGCCGCCCAGCTCGTCCGCAGTCACCCGGGGCCTGGACTCCAGCCGGTGCCCGACCGGGACGGCCAGGTGGTCGACGGTGACGTGGAACCTGGCCGCCGTGACGAACTGGGCGGGCGCGGGCGTGGCCAGGATCGCCGCCGACACCTCGCCGTCCGCCAGCGCCCGCACCGCGGCCCCGCGCCCGGCCGCCCGCAGCTCCACGCCGACGGACGGGGTGCGGCCCGCCAGCCGCCTGACGATGCGCGCCGCCAGCGTGCCGACGATCGGTGGATAAGCGAGGTGAATGGTCGGCCTGGCCAGCCGGGCCGCTTCGGCGGTGAACGACCGGGCCGACTCGATCACCTGCTCCGCGTACGCCAGCAGCGCCTTGCCCTCCCCCGTGAGCCGCACCTCCCGGGCGGTCCGCTCGAACAGCCTGATCCCGGCAGCGCGTTCGAGGCGGGTGATGGCCTGGCTCATGGCGGGCTGGGACATCCCCAGGTCGGCGGCGGCGGCCGAGAAGCTGAGCCGTTCGGCGACCCTGGTGAAGCAGTGGATCTCCCGGAGCATAAGCAGCATCAATACATGGTGCACGACTTCCCGGGTAGTCGGCACGATTCGAGCGACCTGATCGATATCGAGGGAGCCGAAGAAGATGTCCTCATTCCCCAAGTCCACCGTGCTCGGATACCCGCGGATCGGGCCGCGGAGGGAGCTGAAGCGGGCGCTGGAGTCGTACTGGGGCGGGCGGTCGACCCGGGCGGAGCTCGACCAGGTGGGCGCCGAGCTGCGGGCCCGGACCTGGCGGCGGCTGGCCGAGCTCGGGCTGGAGGGGCTGCCGTCGAACACGTTCTCGCTGTATGACCAGGTGCTGGACACCGCGGTGCTGCTCGGGGCGGTGCCGTCGCGCTATCGGGACGCCGGCGACCCCTACTTCGCGATGGCCCGGGGCACCGAAGGGCTGGCGCCGTTGCGGATGACGAAGTGGTTCGACACGAACTACCACTACATCGTGCCCGAGATCGGGCCGGAGACCGTGTTCAAGCTGGACGCGAGCAAGCCGCTGGGCGAGGTGCGGGAGGCTCGGGCCCTGGGGTACGAGACGCGGCCGGTCGTGGTGGGGCCGGTGACGTTCCTGCTGCTGGGGTCGGCGCTGGAGCGGCTGGACGAGGTGCTGGGCTGCTACGAGGAGCTGCTGTCCGCGCTGGCCGCCGAAGGGGTGGCCTGGGTGCAGCTCGACGAGCCGGCGCTGGTGGGCGACCGGACGCCGGAGGAGCTGGCCGCCGTGCGGAGCGCGTACGAGCGGCTGGGGGCGCTGAGCGCGCGGCCCGCTCTCTTCGTGGCCTCGTACTTCGGCGACCTCGGGGAGTCGCTGCCGGCGCTGGCCGGGACGCCGGTGGAGGCCCTCGGCCTCGACCTGGTCCGGGGCGCCGTGCCCGGCACCGACCTGACCGGGAAGACGGTGGTCGCGGGGGTCGTGTCGGGGCGGGACGTGTGGCGGACCTCTCCTGAGCGTGCGCTGGCCGCCCTGGGTGCCGTACGGGCCGCGCACGTCGTCGTGAGCACCTCGTGCTCGCTGCAGCACGTGCCCTACACCGTCGCGGACGAGCCCGATCTCGATCCGGAGCTGAAGGGGCGGCTGGCGTTCGCGGAGGAGAAGGTGGCCGAGGTGGTGGCGCTGGCGGGCGCCGACTTCCGGGGCGCGGCGCCGGCCGGGCCGTCCGTCGCGTTGCCGGGGCCGGTGGTGCGGGAGGAGCGCGGCCCGTACGCGGTCCGGGCCGCCGCGCAGGCCGAGCACCTGCGGCTGCCCGCGCTGCCGATCACCACGATCGGCTCGTTCCCGCAGACCGGCGAGCTGCGCGCGGCCCGCGCCGCGGTGGCGGCCGGCACGCTGCCGCAGGCGGACTACGAGCGGCAGGTCGAGGCCGAGATCGAGCGGGCGATCCGGGTGCAGGAGCGCCTCGGGCTCGACGTCCTCGTGCACGGGGAGCCGGAGCGCAACGACATGGTGCAGTACTTCGCGGAGCACCTCGACGGGTTCGCGGTCACCAGGAACGGCTGGGTGCAGTCGTACGGGTCCCGCTGCACCCGCCCGCCGATCCTGCACGGCGACGTGAGCCGCCCCGAGCCGATCACGGTGCGGTGGGCGACGTACGCGCAGTCGCTCACGGACCGGCCGGTCAAGGGCATGCTCACCGGCCCCGTCACGATCGTGGCCTGGTCGTTCGTGCGGGACGACCTGCCGCTGCGCGACGTGGTGTTCCAGGTGGCCGACGCCGTCGGGGAGGAGGTACGGGACCTGGAGGCGGCCGGGGTGTCGATCATCCAGGTGGACGAGCCCGCGCTGCGCGAGCTGCTGCCGCTGCGACGGGCCGGGCAGGCCGACTACCTGGAGTGGGCGGTGGCGGCGTACCGGCGGGCCACGTCGGGGGCGAGCGACCGTACGCAGATCCACACCCACCTGTGCTATTCGGACGCCGACCAGATCCTGGCCGCCATCGACGGCCTGGACGCCGACGTCACGACGATCGAGTCGGCGCGGTCGGGGGCGCGGATCCTTTCCGCCGTGTCCACGTTCGGGCGGGGACTCGGGCCCGGCGTCTACGACATCCACTCGCCTCGCGTGCCCTCGGAGGGGGAGGTGGAAGGGCTGTTGCGCAGGACGGTGGAGGTGTTGCCGGTGGAGCGGGTCTGGGTGAATCCGGACTGCGGGCTGAAGACCCGGACGTATGAGGAGGTCGAGGCTTCGCTGGCGAACGTGGTGGCGGCCACGCGTCGGCTGCGGGCCGAGCTCGGAGCCTGATACGCCTCGGAGCGGCGGTCGGCCTGGTGGGCGTCGCCGGGCGGGCGGTCAGTCGGGGGGCGAGGACGAGGCCGCGTGGTGGTCGGCGACGCGGGTCAGGAGCCCGACGAGTTGCTCGCGTTCGGTGGCGGTCAGGGACGCGAGCAGTTCGTCCTGGGCGCCGGAGATGAGGCGGTCGAGCTCCTCCAGGTGCCGGGTTCCCTCCGGGGTGACGGTGATGATGTTGCGCCGCCGGTCGCCGGGATCGGGGCTGCGCTCGACCAGGCCTCGTTCCGCCAGCTGGTTCACGGTCGCCACGATGTCGCTGCGGTCGATGCCGGTACGACGCCCCAAGGAGGCCTGGCTGGCCGGCCCGAACTCCGCCAGCGCGGCCAGCAGCGCGTAGTGGTAGCGGCGTGCTCCGATGGCGGCGAGCGCCTGGTCGACGAGCCGGTTGCCCGACATGGCGACGTGACCGATCAGGCGGCTCGGCAGGCCACGCAGCCTGCTCGGAACGATCTCCTCGGCGTTCTCCACACCGACAAACCTACCAACGGTGTTGGCGCGCCCAACAATCTGGCCTATAGTTGGCCGCGCCAACATTGGCACTGCCAACAAATCGGGAAAGGCCCATGACCATGTCTGATGACCGCGGAGACATCACCCAGCTGATCTACCGGCTCTACGCCTGCATGGACGAGGGGCGCTTCGACGACCTGCGATCGGTGTTCGCCGACGAGATCACCGTCCGGACTCCCGGCGGACTCGCCGAGGGGCCGGACGCCGCGATCGCCCAGGCCGCACGCAACCACTCGACCGAGGAACGGATCCAGCACTTCGTCCACAACGCCCTCGTCGACGTGGACGCGGACGGTCGACATGCCGGCGTACGAGCGGACGTGATCGTGACCTTCAGCGCCGCCGCCGCGCCGGAGGGACGGCTGGCTCCGGAGCCTCGACGCACGCTCAGCGAGCGGTTTCGTTACGACGTGACCCGCTCGCCCGAGGGATGGCGCCTGTCGGGCGTCGACGCCACCCCCGTATGGGTCATCGAGAACCAGCCCCAGGACGCCGTCCCGGCCGGGCGCTGATCGGCGCCACGGTCGCGCCTCGTCAGGCGTAGCGCTCGGTGTACTCCTCGACCGTCAGGCCGAAGAGGAACTCGTCGTGATAGCGGCCGTTGGCGTAGTGACTCCTGCGCCGACGGCCCTCCTCCACGAAGCCCATGCGCCGGTGCAGGGCCAGGGAGGCGTCGTTGTAGCTGTAGACCCACGCCTCGGCCTTCTGGAAGCGGCGCTCGAAGAACATGTAGCGGAGCAGCAGGACGATCGCCTCGCCGGCGTAGCCCTTGCGGTGGTGCGGGGTGCCGACGGAGATCCCGTACGCGAAGGTGCCGTGGACGCGGTCGATCTGGTGGGTGTTGATCGAGCCGACCGCGGCGTTGTCTGCCTTGGTGGCGATGACCAGGGAGAACTTGTCGGGATCGAGCTCCTCCTCGGCCTGCTCGGCCGCCGCCTTCTTCGCCCGGGCGACCGAGTTGGGCGGGGTGAGCCGCCAGCCGCTGCGTACGGCGTCGGAGTCTTCGTCGAAGACCTGGAAGGCTTCCCAGTCCTCGGGTTCTTTGGCGCGCAGGCGGACGCGATCTCCTACCCAGGCCGATGTCGTCATGGGAGGGAGCCAAGCAGATCACGGTGTGGGGTCGCCAACGCTTTTCGGCACGCGACCGGCCCACCGTGTAGCCAGTCCGCGGGTGGGGGCGGGCTTTCCGGGGACCCGGCTACTCGAAGGTCCAGGGCAGGTGGGTGAGGGCCGCGTCGGCGTAGTGGCGGGGGCCCGTGCTCAGGCCGTACGCCAGGTCCTCGATCAGCGCGCACCTCGCGTAGAACAGCACCCTCGCCCGGTCCTCCTCCGTCACGTCGAACTCGTAGTGCGACAGTGTCAGCTCGAAGATCTCCGGGCCCAGGTCCCGGTAGATGAGGGCGAAGTCGTGGGCCGGGTCCGTGATGGCGGCGTCCGTCCAGTCGATGATGCCCGTGATCGAGTTCGTCCGGGTGTCCACCAGGACGTGTTCCGCGCCCAGGTCGTTGTGGCAGAAGCGCAGCGAGCGGGGTTCGTCCGGCGGGGTGTCGCGCAGGAAGCGCTCCACCAGCGGGCGCTGGTCCTCCGGGACGTGGCGTTCGATGTCCCGGTAGTCGAGCTCGGCGTCCTGCAGGAGGGTCGGCGCGGGGTAGACGTCCAGCGGCGCGAGCTCGCGCATCCGGCCGGGGGCGGCGCCGTGGATGGCGCTGAGGAAGCCGCCGAGCGGGCCGGCCAGGCTCCTGAGGTCCAGGTCGAGGCCCAGGTCCAGAGCCACGCCGGGGCCCAGGACGCCGGCCAGGTGCTGGTTGAGGGGCTCTCCGGGGAGCTTGCGGTACGCGATCGCACCGGACTCGTCGTCGGCGAAGACGACTTCGGGAACCGGCAGCGGGGACAACTCCCTGACGGCCGCCAGGCGGGCGACCTCCTGCCGGCTCGACTCGGGGTCCACTACTTTGTTCCGCCGGATCAGCAGCTCGCCGTTGACCTCGTACACGTCGTTGTCGAGGCCGTGGCCGAGGCGGCTGATGGAACGCACCCGGTAGTCGGGTAAGTGGCGGGCCAGCAACGCGCGGATGTCGCCAGTCACACTCCGCACCCTAAGCCCGGCATGTCCGGCGTGCGACCTATTTCAGTGCTCCCGAGGTCAGACCGGACTGGATCTGGCGCTGGAAGACGGTGTAGATGATCAGCATGGGCAGGATGGCCAGGGTGAGGGCGGCGAACAGGGCCGACCAGTCCTGGTCGTATCCGGCGGCGGTGGAGATGTCGGCGATGCCCATGGTGAGGACCCACTTGTCCCGTTCCTGGAGCAGGATCAGCGGCAGCTGATACTGGTTCCACTGGCCCAGGATGTTGAAGATCGTGATGCTGATGATGCCCGGCCTGGCCATCGGCAGCATGATCTGGAAGAAGACCCTCGTGTGGGACGCCCCGTCCACCATCGCGGCCTCCCCCACCGCCGTCGGCAGCGTGCGGAAGAAGGCCGACAGGAAGAAGACGGTGAAGGGCATCGAGTACGCGATGTAGACCAGGACCAGCCCCGCGTGCGTGTTCAGGCCGATGAACGGGCCGATCACCGGGAGGTTGCCCATGTTCTGGACAACGAAGAACAGCGGGGTCAGCGCCAGGTAGACGGGGAAGGCCAGGCCCGAGACGAACAGCAGGTAGATCGCACGGTTGCCGCGAAAGGGGTAGCGGGCCAGCACGTACGCCGCCATCGACCCGATGAGCATCGTCCCGAACGTACTGAAGGCCACAACGATGACGCTGTTGAGCATGTACTGCCCGATGTGCGCCTGCTCCCAGGCCCTGGCGAAGTTGTCCCACCGCAGCGAGGCCGGCAGCGACCACGCGTCGCTGAAGATCTCGTCCTCGCTCTTGACCGAGGCCAGGAACGTCCACAGGATCGGGACCATCACGAGCAGGGTCCAGATCAGCAGGGCCAGGTGGGTCAGCACGCCGAGGGGGCCGAGACGGCGTCTGCGCTCCTCGCGGGCGATCTTCCGCGAGTTCGCCGCCGTCCACGAGATCATCGTTGTCATCAGTACTCGATTCGTTCGCGCCGGGACAGACGCAGCGAGAGGATCGCGAAGCCGACGGTGAAGAAGAACATCACCACGCCCAGGGCCGAGGCGTAGCCGAAGCGGAAGTGCTCGAAGGCGCTGCGATAGATCTCGGCGGCCATGACCGTGGTCGACCGGTCGGGCCCGCCGTGCTGGAGGGTCATCACCCACACGATGGCGAACACGTCCAGGGCCAGGATGCCCAGGTAGACCCAGGCCACCTGCACGGTGTCCCAGAGGAGCGGCAGCGTGATGCGGAAGAACAGGCTGATCCGGCTCGCCCCGTCGATCTGCGCGGCCTCGAACATGTCCTTGGGGATCGAGGCCAGGCCGGCCGAGAACAGCACGACGTAGAAGCCGACCGCCTGCCAGACCATCACCGCCAGCACCGACCAGAACGCCACGTCCCGGTCGGAGAGAAAACCGATCGGCCCCATCCCGAGGGCCATCAGCGGGCCGTTCAGCATGCCGCTGCCGTCCGGCCGGAACACCTGCTGGAACAGCACCGCGACCACGGCCACGGCCAGCACCTGCGGGAAGAAGAAGATCACGCGGTAGAACTTCGACCCGCGGATCCCCGTCACGCCCTGCGGCCCGCCCACGTTGAGGAGGAAGGCGAAGAACAGGGCGATGACGATCGTGATCAGCGGCAGCAGCACGAGCAGGGCGCCGTTGTGCATGACGGCCTGCCAGAAGACGTTGTCGTTGAAGAGCCGCTGGAAGTTCTCCAGCCCGATGAACCGGGGCGTCGCCGTCACACCGCGCCAGTCGGTCAGCGCGATGTAGAACGCCTGGATGTACGGGGAGATCACGTAAACCAGGTAGAGAATCACCGGGGCTGCCAGGAACGAGGTGATGAACAGCCCACGGCGATACCTGTTGAAGATCATGTGCGCTTGTACTTCTTGATCGAGGAGTCGTTCTTGATCTCGTCGGCCTTCTTCTGGATGCGCTCGAGGTACTTGTCCGGGGTCAGGCCGCCGGACATGAGCTCACCGGTGGCGGCGATGGCCTCGTCCTTGAGCGGGCCGTACCAGTTGAACCAGCGGTAGTAGACGGTGTTCGTCCCCGCGTCGGCGACCGCCTTCGAGGCGCTGGTGACGCCCGGGGAGATGTCGCGGCCCTCGGTGGCGCCCTTGACCACGGTCATGGTGCGGACGAGCGCGCTGAAGTCGCCGGCCGCCTTCTTCGACAGCATGGCCCGCAGGTATTCCATGCCGGCCTGTGGGTGGGCGCTCCGGGCCGAGACGATGAAGTTCTCGCCGGGCTGGGTGTGCAGGGTGCCGTACGGCATCTTGTCGGAGCCGGTGACGTCGGGGATCGGGAACATGCCGTACTCGAAGTCGGCCGGGGTGGTGGTCTTCTGCTCGTTCTCCAGCCAGGAGCCGGAGGGCAGCATGGCCACCTTGTACTTGTTCTGGGCGGTCTGGGTCTGCACGTGGTCGAGGCCGGTGGTGCCCTCCATGAGGTATTTGGCGCCCACCTCGGCCCAGGCCGTGGCCGCGGTCTTCATGGCCTCGCTGGTCCAGGCGCCGTCCTCGAGGTTGTCGATGTTGACCAGCACCTCGTTGCCGCCGACCTTCGCGGCCATGGTGAGCAGCGGCTCGTAGAGGTACTGCGGGAACTTGCCGGCGTAGGTGAAGGGCGCCATCTTGCCGGACTTCTTGATGGTCTCGCACAGCGCCAGGAACTCGTCCCAGGTCTTCGGGATCTGCCAGCCGTTGTCCCGGAACACCTTCTGCGAGTACCAGATGCCGTGGATGTAGTTGACATACCCGAGGACGCTGAACTTGCCCTCGTACATGCCGATGTCGATGACGGACTGGTCGATGGTGTCCCTGACCTTGGTGTTCGGGTCGTCCCACGAGGGGGCGTCGAGCAGCGGGGTCAGGTCCTGCAGCTGGCCGTCCTGGGAGAGGGCGCCGAAGTCCATGAAGTTGGCGCCGGAGTTGTCGATGACCTCGGGCGGGTTGCCACCGGCGAAGCGCGGCTGGAGGACCTTGGTGATCTCCTTGGTGGCGTTGTGCTTGATCTCGACGCCGGCGTACTTGCTCTTGAAGAGCGGCTGGTGGATGTTCTTGGCGTAGTCCTGGCCGAAGCCGCCGTCGAAGATCCAGACCTCCAGCGGCTTGCTGCCCACGCCGAAGGGGTTGGCCGCGCTGGTCGCGGCCGGGGCCGCCGAGCTCGATGCGGCCGGCGGTGCGGCGGGGGTGGCGCACGCGGCCAGCGCCCCTGCCACGGGCACGAGCGCGGCACCGCGGAGGAGCTCGCGCCTACTGAGGTGGGGGGTGTTAGGCATTATGACTACTCCTGACTATTCATGATCCGCGCCTGATGCGCCCTGCGTAGCGGCTCTCCAGCGCCTTGTTGTGCTCGTCGCCGCCGGTCACGTTCGCCGACAGGTAGATGGGAGGCGTCTCGCCGAGCGCGACGAGCTCGTCCACCGCCTCGGTGACCACCATCTGCGCGAGCAACGCGGAGGTGATCGTGGAAACCGCACCGTAGCTGCCGCCGCCCGGCAGGTCGAGGATGGCGTCGCCGTACGGCGCGCCGTTGTCCAGCACCACGTCGGCCAGGTCGAGCAGCTTGCGGCCGGACGGGTGGCGCGAGGTCATGCGGGTGCTGTGCTCGACCGAGGTGATCGCGATCAGCCGGTGGCCGCGGTCCTTGACGATCCCGGCCAGCTCGACGACCGTGCCGTTCACGCCGGAGCTGGAGACCAGCACGAACACGTCCTCCGGCGCGACCGGGGCCAGGTCGTAGATCTGGTGCGCGACCGTCGGATCCCGCTCCAGCTCGGGGGTGAGCACGCTCGCGGGCTGCCCGCCGTACAGCACGAGGTCCCTGGGGGTGAGGCGGTTGCTCGGTACGAGACCGCCGGCCCGTCCGGCGATCTCCATGGCGATGGCCTCGGAGTGCCCGGAGCCGAAGGCGTTGACCACGCCTCCCGCCCGGATCGAGGCCACGACGAGCGCGGCCGCCCGGCGTACCGGCTCGGCCTGGCGCTCCGCGACCTGATGTGCCAGATCGAGGACCTTGGATGCGTACGTCATTCAGCCTCTCTCCACCCGGTGGCTCTCCACGGCGCTGATCGTGCGCTCGAATGCCTCGTTCGTCCGCTCGTAGGTGCGTTGCGCGACCGCCACGTACACCGCGTCCAGCACGAAGACCTGCGAGTGGACGGCGGCCAGCCCGCCGAGCCGGAACGTGGTCTCCCTGCTGGCGGTGGTCAGCACCAGGTCGGCCAGCTCCGCCAGCGGCGAACGGGCGAAGGAGGTGACGGCCACCGTCAGCGCGCCGTGGCTGCCCGCCTCGGCGAGCGCCTCCATGACCTCCCGCGTACGGCCCCGGTGGCTGATGCCGATGGCCACGTCGCCCGCCTTCAGCAGCGCCGCCTCCGACAGGGCCACGTGGGCGTCGCCCGCGCTCCAGCCCGGGATGCCGATGCGGCGCAGCCGCCCTTCGAGCATCGTGGCGACGTCTCCGCTGGTGGAGACGCCGACGAGGAGCACCCGCGGCGCGGCCACGATGGCGTCGGCCACCCGGGCGACGACGTCGAGGTCGAGCTGGGCGGCGGTGTCCTGGATCAGCCTGGTGTCGGCGGCGGCCATCACCTCGATGGCCGCGTCGAGCGGGTCGTCGGGCCCGATCTCGTGCCCGACGCCCGCGCCCCAGCCCGCCTGGGCCGCCCGGCCGGTCTCGGTCGCCAGGGCGACGCGCAACTCGGCGTAGCCCGAGAAGCCGAAGGCCCGGCAGAACCTGGTCACGGTCGCGGGCGAGCTGCCCGCGCGTTCGGCCAGGGCGATGATGGTCGACCGCGCGGCCTCGGCCGGGTCGCCGAGAATCACCTCGCCGACCCTGCGCAATGCCTCCGGCAAACCGGGTAGTTCCGTTTCGACGCGCCCGAGGGCTCCTGAAGTCACGAATATTCCTTCCGAATACCCGGTCTTCTGGCGAAAATTATTCTTGCTTCCCGGCTGCGTCAACCCCCAGACTCGGACCGTGATGCAATCGCTAGTGGTTGGTGTCGATGCCGGTGCCACATCGACGCGGATCGCCGTCCACACGCTCGACGGCACGCGGGTGGGCTACGCCCGCAGCGTGGCGGGCAATCCGAGCGCCCACGGGGTGGCCAAGGCGGTGGCGGCCTTCGACGCGGCGCTGGCGCAGGCGCTCCCGCCGGGCTCGGGGAGCCGGGTGGTCGCATCGCTGGCCGGGGTGGCGGGGCACGTCGAGGAGATGGCGCCCGAGGTCACGAAGGTCTGGGCCGCTCACGGGATCGCCAACGCTCCTCGGTACGTGGGCGACGTGCCGATCGGCTTCGCCGCCGGCTCCCCCGACCCTGACGGGTCCTTGCTGCTCTCGGGCACGGGCGCGGTGGCGGCCCGGCTGGTGGGCTACGAGCAGGAGGTGCTCGCTGACGGGCTGGGCTGGCTGCTCGGCGACGCCGGGTCCGGCTTCTGGATCGGGCGCGAGGCGGCCAAGGCGGTGGTCCACGCCCTGGACCGCGGGATGCCCGTGGCGGCCGTGACCCCGGGCGCGCCGGTCGAGGCCGCCGGCCCGGAGAGGGGCGCCCGCGCGGACGGCGCCGCGGGAGGAGTGCTGGCGAGGCTCGTCGGGGCGCACTTCCTCGGAACGGAGCGGCCCGCCACGCCGCGGGCCGCCGCCGACCGCATCGTCCGGCTGGCGCAGGCCGACCACATGCGGCTGGCCGCCCTGTCCTCGCTGGTCAGCGAGGCGGCCGTGGCGGGCGACCCGCTGGCGGTCAAGATCGTGCACGAGGCCGCCGACCATCTGGTGGCGACCCTGCGCCGGGTGCACGTGTCAGGTCCCGTGGTGCTCGCCGGGAGCGTACTGACCAGTGACGGCCCTGTGCGGCGGGCCGTCACCGAGCTTCTGGGCAGCGAGCGGATCACGACGGCCGGCGACGCGGCGGGCGCGGCGGCCTGGCTGGCCGCCCGCGACCTGCTGTCGGAGGCCGACGCCCGCGCCCGCCACGCCGCCTTCACCGCCGGCCGCTAGTGAGCCGGTTATGCGATGAGGGAGGCCTGCTGGAGTGATGGCGGGTAGCAGACTCGAACCGCTGGTGTCATCGCAGCAGGGGCGGCGGACGCTGAAGGGCTGGGCTCGGCGGCGTTCGACCACCCAGGGGCCGGCCTTGCGGGCCGGGGTCGTGCCGGCCTGCGCCGAGGGAGGCAACTGCGTGGCACGACCAGCACGGTGCGCTATCGGCGGGCGATCGGGTCCCCAGGTGCTGAGAGATGCGCAGTAGGTAGCCGTCCGGATCCTGCACCGCGAACTGGCGCACGCCCACGGCGTCGACGGTCCCGGCTCAACGGCTGCTCCAGCGTCAGGTCCGCCCCACCACGTTCCAGGTAGGCAAGTCGAGACACCTCGTCACAGCAAGTGCGCCCGCCTGGGGCGTTCACCCGTCTGACCGGCCAGCCCGCCACCCGATCGCTGATCGCCTGCCACCGCTGGCCGGGCTCAGGGTTTGCTCGTCCACCGGGTCACGCAACGTCGCCCGACAGCAGCTTGCTCCAGACCTCCATCGCCTTGGCGACCCGGCCGCGCGCGGTCTCGTGGACCTCAACCGTTCCGTTCCGCAACCGGGTCCTGCGGATGAAGTATTGGCCGCCGGACGAGCACAGCTCGTAATAGGGGTTCTGGCAGTCGCAGGTGTAGTCCCGGATGCGTGCGGTCTGGCCTTCCCGTAGGCGCTCCCATTGCAGTCGGGTGAAACCCGGGCGGGGCTTTGGGACGTGGGCCGAGTGGTACCGGTCGTCGTCTGGAACCGGTGGGGGTTCGATCATGCGGCCAACCGTAGATCTGGTCGTCTCGCCTTGTCTACATGTAGAGAGCACTCTGTCTAAATGGACAGAACGATATGAGAACTCTCTCCCGTCTTCGCCTATGTTGCCTACGTGCTCGACTACGAAGGGGACACCCACGTCTACATCCAGATCGCGAACATCCTGCGGGAAAGGGTCGCCGGCCTTCCGTCCGGCAGCCCGGCGCCCAGTGAGGCGGAGATCCAGCAGGAGTTCGGGGTCGCCAGAACCACCGCCAGGCGGGCGGTCCGCCTGCTGCGGGAGGAGGGGCTCGTCTACACGGTTCAGGGGGAGGGCGCCTTCGTCGGGCAGCCGGCGGGAGCGCCGCGCCAGAAACGGAAAATGCCGCTCTACCAGCAGATAGCGACAGAGATCACCGATCAGATCAAGGCCGGAGAACTCCTACCGCGACGCCCCATACCCGGCGAGACGGCGCTGGTGAAGCGGCACGGCGTGGCGCGCGAGACGGTGCGGCGGGCCATGGCGCTCCTCCGGGAGCAGGGCTGGATCTACACCGTCGCGCAGCGCGGCAGTTACGTCTCGCCGAAGGAGTCGTGGCCCAACTCCTGACTTTGCCTGCCTGCTCGTATCGATACGTCTACGCTATGAGCATGCTCGACCGCGATGGCCCGACGCCCATCTACGTACAAGTCGCCGAGATGATCCACGAGCGGATCACCAGCGGGGAGTTGCGGACCGGCGACCCCGTGCCGAGTGAGACGGCTCTGGAGGCGGAGTTCGACATCGCGCGGACCACCGCGCGCAACGTGGCCCGGGAGCTGCGCCGGCGGCAGCTCGTCCACACCGTTCCGGGCGAGGGGACGTTCGTGGGGCCGCTCGGCGTGCCGCGGACGAAGCCGACGCGGGCGGTGCACGCGATCATCGCCAGAGACCTCATCGCCCGGATCACCCGCGGCGAGCTCCGGCCGAACCGGGCGATCCCCAGCGAGAAGGCGTTGATGCGCCAGTACGGGGTCGCCAAGGTCACGGCCCGGCAGGCCGTCTCGCATCTGCGGGACAGCCGCTGGGTCTTCACCGTGCCCAGGCGGGGCACCTTCGTGTCCGACCCGGAGGACTGGCCCGAGACCTCGCTCAGCCCTTGACCGCCCCCGCCGTCATCCCCGTGCCGACGCGGCGCTGCAGGAACAGGAACAGCAGCAGCGCGGGCAGCGCGAACAGGCTGGCGGCGGCCATGGTGGCGCCCCAGTCCGTGCCGAACACGTCCCGGAACGACGACAACCACACGGGCAGCGTCCGCTTGTCCTGATCCTTGATGATCAGCACGTTGACGAACGCGAACTCGTTCCACGCCGTGATGAACCCGAACAGCGAGGTCGCCATCAGCCCCGGCGCCAGCAGCGGGAACACCACCCGCCGGAACGCCACGACCCGGCTGCACCCGTCCACCTGCGCCGCCTCCTCCAGCTCCAGCGGGATGGCGGCCAGGAACCCGCGCAGCGTCACGATGGTGAACGGCAGCGTGATCATGAAGTAGACCCCGGTCAGCATCGCCAGCGAGTCCAGCAGCTCGGTGTCGCGGGCGATGATGAACACCGGCACCAGCAGCGCCTCCCACGGCGCCATCTGCGCCGCGAACACCGCCACCACGAACGCGCCCCGGCCCCGCCACCGCATCCTGGCCACCGCGAACGCCGCCAGCAGCGCCACCACCAGCGCGATCAGCACCGCCGCCACCGTCACCAGCAGGCTGTTGCGCCAGTAGGTCCAGAAGCCCGGCGCGTTGATCGCGGTGACGAAGTGGTCGAGCGTGGGGTCGCCGGGCCAGAACGTCGGGGTGTCCGCCTGGATGTCCCTGGTCGGCTTGAACGCGGTCAGGAACATCCAGTAGACCGGGAAGATCGTCGTCACGAGCACGGCGACCGCCGCGGCGTTGAGCATGAGCCTCTTCACGAGCGCACCATCCGACGCAGGTTACTGATCAGGGCGACGGCCAGGATGACCACCGTGAGCATGGCCACCGCCGAGCCGAGGTCGTAGCGGTGCAGCACGCGGGCGATCTTGAACGCGTACACGGGCAGGGTGGTCGTGGCGCCGTCGGGTCCGCCCTGGCTGAGCACCCAGATCTGCGGGAAACACTTGGCCACCCAGATCACCTCCAGCGAGGCGACCAGCGCGAACAGCGGCCTGAGCATGGGGAAGGTGACCTTCCAGAACACCTGCCAGCCGGTCCCGCCGTCGATCCTGGCCGACTCGAACAGCTCCGTGGGGATCGTGGTCAGCCCGGCGTAGAGGGTGAGCGCGGCGAACGGCACCGACTGCCACACGACCAGGATCACGAGTACGGCGAACGTGGCCGTGCCGTTGGCGAACCAGGTGTAGCCCTGGAAGGAGTCGAAGCCGAGGGTGACCAGCAGCCAGTTGACCACCCCCAGCTCCGACTGGAACAACCACTGGAACACGGTGGTGGCCGCGATGATCGGGGTGGCCCAGGCCAGCGCCAGGGCGCTCATCAGGGCCAGGCGCAGGCCGCGGCGCAGGCGCGGCAGCATCAGGGCGACGCCGGTGGCCAGCACCACGATGAGCACCACGTTGATCGCGGTCCACACGACCGTGCGCAGCAGCACCTGCCAGAACTCCTCGCCGGTCAGGAGCTCCTCGTAGTTCTCCAGGCCGACGAGCGTCGCCCCGCCCCTGATCAGCTCGCCCATCCGGAAGTGCTGGAACGAGATCACCGCCGCCTTGAGCAGCGGGTAGAGCAGGAGGAAGGCCCCGCCCGCCACCGTGGGCGCGATGAGCAGGTAGGGCCAGGGCGAGCGGTCCCTTCGCCACATCAGGATCCGCTGTTCAGGGTCGTGGTGATCGTCTCGGAGACCTTCTTCGCCTCCGCCGCCGGGTCCGCGCCGGTGAGAACGGCGGTCATGTACTGCTTGATCACGGAGGTGGCCTCCACGGCGGCCCAGTTGGGGGTGTTCGGGGTGGCGCGGCCGTTGGCGGCGCCGGTGGCCATGGCGGCGGTGCCCTCCTCGCCGGAGAGCACGCCGGCCAGCGAGGTACGGTTCGGCACGAAGCTCATGGCCTTGGCCAGCTCGGTCTGGAACTGCTCCCCCGCCAGCGCCTTGACCAGCTCGTACGCCTCGTCCTGGCGCTTCGAGGCGGCCGGGATGATCAGGTCGGAGCCGCCGGTGAAGACGGTGCCCGGCTTGTCGGCGGTCTTGCCCGGGATGGGGAAGAAGCCCATCTTGTCCTTCAGCTTGGCGTCCACCTCCAGGACGCGGGCGGCGACGCCGGGCACCGCGATGATCTGGGCGACCTTGCCCTGCGCGAAGACCTCGTGCTGGGGCGGGTTGGCCTCGTCGGCGTCCTTGGGACCCTTGCCGAGGGCCTGCAGGCGCCGGTAGTAGTCCATGCCGGCCAGCGCCTGGGGCGTGTCGAGGGCGCCCTTCCACTTGCCGCCCTCCTGGACCGCCAGGTCGCCGCCCTCGTCCCAGACGAAGCCGGCGAGGGCGTACCAGGTCTGGCCCGTCAGGTAGATGCCTTGGTTGCCGTCTTTATTGAGCTTTGTCGTGACATCTAGCCACTCGTCCCGCGTTTTGGGCGGCTGCTCGATGCCGGCCTTCTCGAACAGGTCCTTGTTGTAGACGACCACGCGGTTGGCGGCGTACCAGGGGATCCCGTACTGCTTGCCGTCGATGTTGCCCGGCTGGGCCAGACCCGGCAGCCAGTCCTCGCCCTTGAGGTCGGCCACCTTGGCGGTCAGGTCGGTGACGCCGCCGCTGGCCGAGTACTGAGCGACCTGGGTGTTGCCCACCTCGATCACGTCAGGGGCGTCCGTGCTGGCCAGGGCGGCGGTGACGCGCTCGCCGATGCCGTCCCACGCCTGGATCTGGAGGTCGAGGTCGATGCCCTGGTGCGCGGCCTCGTACTCGGTCTCGAACTTCTTCAGCAGTTCCTGGGTGACGCTGCCGTCCATGATCCAGACGGTCAGCTTCGTCGGGCCGGTCGCCTTGGGCTCCTCGGCGGCGGTGCCGCACGCGCCCAGCGCGAACACGGCCGCCAGGGCCAGGATGCGGTTCTTCATGGCGTTCCTTCTGGTGGGGGGTGCCCGCGCCCGCTGGTCGCGGGCGCGGGGCTTTCGTCACGAGTTGGGGACGGTGTCCTTGAAGGCGGTGCCGGCGGCGCGCAGGGAGGCGACGCGGCTGAGCACGTCGGCGGGCGCGACGACCTCGTTCTTGCTGTGGTAGAGGTAGTCGACCTGCTGCCGGTACGTACGGGTCCCGGTGGCGCCCTGGAGATCGATGAACCACTGGTTGAACATGATCCACATCGGGGTCTCGGGATAGTAGATGTCACCGTGGTCGGCGAACAGGCGGCCGTCCACGTAATACCTGATCCGGCCGCCCGAGACCTGGATGACCAGGTCGTGCCAGCCGGCGAAGCTCGTCCGCTCCTCGGTGTGGGTGTTCACGGCCTGCCAGGGGTCGCCCTGGTAGGTCTCCCAGCTCGTGGCGTAGAGGATGTTGGACGGCTCGCCCCAGCCGCCGTTCGGCAGATACTCGAAGTCGAGCTCGCCGTACTCGGGGTCCAGGTTGTAGCGCAGCGGGGTGATGGTGAAGAACGTCTGCACCACGTGCTCGCCGTCGGGGCCGCTGGTGGGGGCGTCGCTGAAGCGGACCCGGGCGGCGTACGTGCCCTCGTGGAACTTGCGGTTCGCGGTGGACAGCTCGGTCTGCACGGTGCCGGCCGCCGTGCCGTTCGTGGAAGAGTCGAGCGTCAGCAGGCCGCCGGGGAACGAGACGCCCGCGGGCGACCAGGTGGCGCCGGGCACGCCGGGGCCTCCCGAGCTGGAGCGCACCGTCCAGCCACGCTGGGCGAGCAGCGGGTCGCCCGACCCGGAATACGTGAAGTCGTCGAACAGCACGCCCGCTCCGCCCGGGGGCACGGTCGGCGTGACGGTCGGGGTCGGGTCGGGGTCGGTGCCCGTCGGCTTGCCCCATGCCAGCTGGCCGTTCACGTAGACGGCGATCTTGTCCCAGTTCGCGTAGGCCGTCTGGGCGCCGTAGGAGTAGTCGTCGCTCTGGGTGAACGTCTGCCAGTCCGCGCGGTAGAAGCGCAACTGCATGTCGCTGGTGTTCTGGCCCGGGGCCAGGCTGCCGGAGCTGAAGCCCACCTCCAGGTACTGGCCGCTGCCCTGCTGGCGGACGAACTGTCCCGTGATCGTCGAGCAACCGACGACCGCCCAGGAGCAGGCGAAGCGGTAGGTCTCGGTGCCCGTCAGGTAATAGCGGATCTTGACCTGGTTGAGCGGGATCGTGGTGGTGCCGTCGTTGAACAGGCGGAGCCAGGGCTCGGCCTGGGCGGTGGTGGCGCCGGGGGCGCTGGTGCGGTACTGGAGGCGGACGGCCTGGTCGGCGTTGGCCGGGGCGACCAGGGTGCCGAAGACCAGGGCCGAGATCAGGATGGCGGGGATGGCTAAGGAGAAGACAAGTTTTCCGAAATTTCGGGACATGGGCGGGCTCTCCTTGCGGTGGTTACGGCCCCCGAATTTCGTGCATGCCGAAGAGAGGTGGTGGCGCGAGAACGGTCAGGCGCCGCGGCGGATGCGGCCCGCGTACAGCGCCTCCAGGCGAAGGTTGTGCGCGTCGCCCTCGGGGACGTTGGCCGAGAGGTAGACGGGCGGCACTTCACCGGCTTCGAGCAGGTTGCGTACCGTCCGGGTGACGACGAGCTGGGCCAGCAGGGCTGAGGTGATCGTGGAGACGGCCCCGGTGGCGCCTCCGTCGGGCAGGGGCAGGACGGCGTCGCCGTACGGCGCGTGGTTGTCCAGGACGACGTCGGCCAGATCGATGAGCTTGCGGCCCGAGGGGTGACGGGACGCGGCGGCTTCGCTGTGGGCTCGGGAGGTGATCGCGATCAGGTCGTGACCGCGTTCCTTGACGAGGGTGGCGAGCTCGACGACCACGCCGTTCACGCCGGAGTTGGAGATGATGACGAACAGGTCGTGGCTCTGGACGGGGGCGAGGTCGAGGATGGTGCGGGCGACGGCGGGGTCGCGTTCGAGGTCGTAGCGGTCGAGCTCGGACGGGGGCGCGTCGCCGTACCGGACGATGTCCCTGAGGGCGAGCCGGTTGGTGGGCACGAGGCCTCCGGCGCGGCCGGCGATCTCCATCGCGACGGCCTCGGAGTGGCCGGAGCCGAACGCCTGGATGACGCCGCCTCCGGTCAGCGCCTTGGTGAAGAGATCTGCGGCACGCGAGATCTCCGGATCGTCCGGGATCGTGCGTACGAGGTGAGCGATGTGCTCGACGAATTCCTGCGGATCCAGCGTCATACATCCCCTTCTGGTAGACGGTGTCCGGCAACGGCGCGGACGGTGACGTCGAACGCCTGCTTCGTCCGCTCGTAGGTCTGCTGGGCGACGGACACGTACACGACGTCGAGCACGAGCAGTTGCGAATGGATCGCGGCGAACCCCTCGGAGCGGAAGCTCGTCGCCCGGCTGGCCGTGGTGAGCACCAGCTCGGCCACCTCGGCCAGCGGCGATCTCGGCTGCGAGGTGACGGCCACGGTGATCGCGCCGTGGCTGCCCGCCTCCGCGAGCACCTCGATGACCTCGCGCGTCCGGCCGCTGTGCGAGATGCCGATCGCGACGTCGCCCTGGCCGAGCAGCGCCGCGTCCGTCAGCGCGCTGTGGGCGTCGGACCTGCTCCAGGTCGGTACGCGCATGCGCTGCAGCCGGTATTCCATCTCGCTGGCCACGGCCGCGCTGCTCGACACCCCGAACAGCAGCACCCGCCCCGCCCTGGCCACGGCCTGCGCGGCCTTCTCGACCACGGCCAGGTCGAGCTGGTCGCGGGTCTCCTGGATCAGGCGGATGTCGTTGGCGGACACGACGCCCAGCACGCGTTCGAGGCTGTCGTCGGGCAGGATCTCCTGACCGATGTCGGTCTCCCAGGTCTGCTGCGCCACCCGGCCGGTCTCGGTGGCGATGGCCACGCGCAGCTCGGCGTACCCGGCGAAGCCGAGGGCGCGGCAGAAGCGCGTGATGGTGGCCGTGGACGTCCCGCTCCGCTCGGCGAGATCGACGATGGTCAGCCGGGCGGCCTCGGCCGGGGCGTTGAGGATGGCGTCGGCCACCTTGCGCAAGGCCTCCGGCATGTCGTGCCGTTCGGCTCCGATGCGGTTGAGGAGTTCCACGCGGTGATAATTATGCTCAGACAGTGGCGCCGTCAAGCTATCCGGGCAATAATTTTTGACATGCAGGTGGTTCTTGGGGTCGACGCCGGGGGCACTTCCTCGCGTGCGGCGGTGTTCACGGTGGCGGGCGAGCCGTTGCGGCGGGGGCAGGCGGGCGGGGCCAACCCGGGGGCGCTGGGCCCGGACCGGGCCGCCGCCAACCTGACGGCCGCCGTGCGCGCCGCCCTGGCGGGGATCGATCCGGCGCAGGTCAGGGGCGTGGTGGTGGGGCTCGCGGGCTCGCCCGGGCGGTGCGCGGAGCTGACCGAACGCGTCTTCCGCGACCTCCTGCCCGGGGGCGTGCGGGGGGAGACCGCCGGGTCCCTGCCGGTGCGGACGGTCGGGGACGTCGTGACCGCGTTCGCGGCCGGCACGCCGGCGCCGTCCGGGACCGTGCTCATCTCGGGGACGGGGGCCATCGCGGCAAAAATTACCGACCACGTGCCGGTCGCCACCGCCGACGGGTACGGGTGGCAGCTGGGCGACGAGGGCTCGGCCTTCTGGCTCGGCCGCGCCGCCGCCCGCGCCACCATCCGCGCCCTGGACGGTGGGATCCCCGAGGGCGGGGTGCCGGCGGGCGGGCTGGTGGCCTCGGTCGTCGATCGGCTGGTGCCGGAGGGGCTGAACGGACTCGACGGGGCGATCGGCGTGGACGGATCGGGCAGGCCGGACGGGGCCGGATCGGACCTGGCGGGCGGCTCGGGCGGGGAGCTGGTGGCGCGGGTGGCGGCGGCGGTGCACGCGCGGCCGCCGCTGGCGCTGGCCGAGCTGGCGCCGCTGGTGAGCCGGGCCGCCCGGGACGGCGATCCGACGGCGGTGTCCATCGTCGCCGAGGCCGCGTCGCGCCTGGTCCGGACCGTGTCCGAGGTGCACGAGCCGGGGCTGCCGATCGTGCTCGCCGGCAGCGTGCTCACGGCGGAGGGCCCCGTACGGGACGCCGTACAGGGCCTTCTGGAGGGGGCGTCACCTGCCGTGGCGGGCGACCCGGCAGGCGCGGCGGCCTGGCTGGCGGCGCGCCCGTTCCTGGATCCGCGAGAGTCGCAGGCACGCCACCCGCGCTTCGTCCGCCCCGCCACCTGAGCATCGCCACCGCTCACCGCGTGAGGAGGGCCGCGCTCCCGTAGCTGCCACCGAACCCCGTCACCAGCGCCACCTCACGCCCCGCCCGCAGCTCCCGGACGGCCTGGGCCACGTTGTTCAGCCCGTGCACGTAGCCCTCGGACAGCAGGCCGCCGTGCGGGTTCACCCAGGCGTGCCGGCGCTCCAGCAGGTACGCCCCCAGCTCCCCCCGCCCGACCAGCCCGAAGTCCTCCAGCTGCCGGGGCACCAGCCACGAGTACGCGTCGTACGCCAGCACCACGTCCACGTCGGACGCCCGCATCCCGGACGCCTCCCAGAGCATGGGCGCCACGTACGCCGAGAAGATCGCCGTGACGTCGGGTGCCCGGTCCATCGAGGAGCAACCATGGCCTCCCCCGCGTACCACCGCCCGCACGCGTGGCCCGTCGATCACGCCGCTGACCAGCAGGGCGCAGGCCCCGTCGGTCTCCTGGCAGCAGTCCACCGTGCGGAGCGGGGTACAGACGTACGGCCTGGCGAGGTAGTCGGCCAGGGCGAGCGGCTCGCGGCGCAGGGCCCTGGGGTTGGCCTTGGCGTTGTCCCTGGACTGGGCGACGACGGCGTGCAGGTGCTCGGCCGTGAGCCCGGTGTCGTGCAGGTAGCGGGTGGCGGCCAGGGCGAACAGCGGGACGGGCCCGGCGAGGCCGTAGGTGAAGCGTTCCTG
This sequence comes from Nonomuraea sp. KM90, assembly GCF_052246675.1. Lineage (NCBI taxonomy): Bacteria > Bacillati > Actinomycetota > Actinomycetes > Streptosporangiales > Streptosporangiaceae > Nonomuraea > Nonomuraea sp. KM90. Next base: position 235,327 of record NZ_JBQQCB010000006.1, read on the forward strand.
CGGGCCGGTGGAGACGGTGTTCATGCGCTTGCCGGAGCGGCCGTTAAGTGCCCGATAAATCAAGATATTTCGCGCCAGACCGGCGTGGATGAGCATGGCCGCGTCCCCCAGGATCGACGCCGCCTGCGTGCCGCCCCCGGCGATGTCGTTGTGCCAGCCGAGCCGTTCGATCCCCAGCGCGCGGGCGACCTGCACGACGGGCGCCGAGTCGTTCAGGTGGTAGCTGAGCACGCAGTCCACCTCGCTCGGGCCGATCCCGGCGTCCGCGCACGCCGCCCGGCCCGCCTCGACCGCCAGCTCCAGCTCGGAGCGCCCGGACTCCCTGCTCAGGGCCGTCATCCCGATCCCTGCCAGGGCTGCCCGCCCCGCGAACGGCTGCATGCCGCCTCCTCCGCTCGCCCGCACTGTCGCGATCTCACTATACGAGGCAAGCGCTTGCTCGGCAGAGCGGCGCGGCCACCCCTGCATGGCCTTTCCGGAAGGCCGTAATGGCGGCCTTTTCCGTCCCAAGTCATTCGCCGCCGGGCGGCTCCATGTCCGGGAAATCCCGCGTGACCAGCGGGTTACGCCGTCCCGCCAGGAATCAGGTGACTGAGAACCTTCACGGGAGCTGTCCCCTCTTGTAATACAGAGGTGCGATCTCCCGATAGCCCATCATCATCAAGCCCGAGGTGAGCGATGGATCTACGCTACGTCCGGTACGCCATGGCGATCGCACGGGCGGGCAGCCTCCGCCGGGCCGCCGCCGCGCTGCACATCGCTCAGCCCACGCTGTCGGAGCAGCTGAGGGCCCTGGAGAAGGAGATCGGCGTCGAGCTGTTCAGCCGATCGTCGAGCGGCGTGCAGCTCACCGAGGCGGGCGAGGCGTTCCTGGCCCAGGCCACCGTGGCCGTCGACGCCTTCGAACGCGCCGTGGCGGCCGCCAGGAGCACGGCCGAGACCGCCCGCCTGGGCGTGGCCGACGGCCTGGGCGATGTGGTCGCCCGGCTGCTGTCCCAGCTCCACAACGGCCACCTGCGGGTCGCCCCGATGGGCACGGCCGAGCAGATCGTCTCGATCGCGGACGGCGCCCTGCAGGCGGGGCTCGGGTACGCGCCCGGCTCCCTGCCCAGGGGCGTGGCCCGGATGCTCATCCACCGCTACCCGGTACGCGCGCTGCTGCACCGGGAGCACCACCTGGCGGCGCACGAGGCGGTGTCGCTGTCCGACCTGGCGGGCGAGCCGCTGCTCATGCCGGAGTCCGACGCCGTGTCCGGCGCCCGCCGGTTCCTGGAGGGCTTCGTACGCCACCGCCTCCACCCCCGGCTCGGCCCGTCGGCGGCCACCCACGACCTGGTCATCAACATGGTGGAGGAGGGCTCGGGCTACGCTTTGTGCGTGCACGAGGGCACCACGGTGCCCGACACCCTGGTGTTCGTCCCGGTGAAGGAGGACGTGCCGCCCCTTGAGGTGGTCTTCCTCTGGAACCGCCAGGCCGACGTGCAGGAGCTCGTGAGCGCGGCCCGGCATCTGGCCCGCTCTGGATAGCTCTATTATCTAACGATGCGCATCTCCGAACTCAGCGCCAAGTCCGGCGTGGCCATCCCGACGATCAAGTACTACCTGCGCGAGGGCATGCTGCACCAGGGCCGGCAGACGGCCGCGACCAGGGCCGAGTACGACGAGTCGCACCTGCGCAGGCTCCGCATGATCCGGGCCATGCTCGAGGTGGGCAGGCTCTCCGTGGCCTCGATCAAGAAGGTCGTCGCGGCCGTGGAGGACGAGTCGCTGCCGACGCACGAGATGCTCGGGACGGCCCACTACGCGCTGAGCCCCGCAGTGGAGCCGGAGCCCGGCGCGGAGTGGCAGGCCGCCCGCGCCGAGGTGGACGGCTTCATCGCGGACCTGGGCTGGGACATCCACCCCGCCGCCCCCACCCGCGACGAGCTGGCCCAGACCCTGGTCCGGATGCGCCAGCTCGGCGTGCCGGTCGACCTGGCGCCGTACGCCGAGCTGGCGCGGAAGCTGGTCGCCGAGGTGGAGATGGACGCCATCCCGTTCGACGGCCCGCGCGACGCGGCCGTGGAGGCCCTGGTGCTCGGCACCGTCCTGTACGGCCGGGCGTTCGACACACTGCGCCGGATGGCCCAGGAGTCGGAGTCGGCCCGCCGCCTCACGTCCTAGACCAGCCCGTTCGCGCGCAGGATCGAGACCGTCTTGACCGTGACGGCGCCGCGCCACTCCAGCGAGCCGGCGGGCGAGAACCGCGCGTAGTCCACGGTCCACCCGCCGTCGTCCTGCTGCTCCCCCGCCAGCCGTACGAGGTCGGCCGCGATCACCTCGGGGTCGAACAGGCCGCGGGCCGGCCGCCCGGGGTAGGGCGCGATGTCGAGGGGCCGCAGCGCCTCGTTCTCGGTGCCGCCCTCGACGGGCACCCGCCCGTCCTCGGGGACGTGGGCGCCGAGCCGCTTGAGCAGGTCGGCGGCGCGGGGATGGCTGTCGTACACGGCGTCGAGGAAGTGCACGGCGAACGACAGCACGTACGCGTGCGGCATCTCCTCCAGCGCCGCGATCGTGTCGAGGCAGTAGCGCGTGGCCTTCTCCAGCCACGGGTGCCCGGCCACGGCCGGGTCGTGGACCGCGACGCGGTGGGCGACCGCCGCCGTGATGGCGGTGATCTGCAGGGACGAGGTGTCGGCGGCGCCTCCCGCCCACCAGGTCGCGGTGGCGGTGGGAACCGTGAGCGGCAGCGAGAACGGCAGCCCGCCGTCGGGCAGCGTCACCGAGTCCAGCCAGTCGCACAGGGCCGCGGCGTGCGGCGAGGTGACCGGGGCGATCTCCTCGAACACCTCGAAGGCGTGCAGCGCCGAGCCGGGCTGGCTCTCGGGGGAACGCAGGTCGGGCTCCAGGCCCCAGCCGTAGCCGCCGTCCGGGTTGCGGTAGCCGTCCAGGGCGGCCAGCGCGCCGGCCGCGTCGCCTTCTCCCATGAGCAGGTCGTAGCGGCGGCGGTCCAGGATGCGTGCGTGCCCGGCCATGAAGCCGGGGACTGCGGAAAGGTTCACGTTCATGCAGCCATCGTGCCCGGATCGCCACGGGCCGGTCTTGTAGGTTCCGGACACGCCGGCAGTGCGATCATGGCGGCATGGGGGTCGACTTCCACACCGGTCCGGCGCGGGCGAGGTTCGCCGCGCAGCGGGTGGCGCGCCTGGCCAGGCTCGCTCCCGACGGCACGCCACGCGTGGTGCCCATCACGTTCGCCCTGGACGGCGACACGGTGGTGACGGCAGTCGATCACAAGCCCAAGACGACCACCGACCTCAGCCGGCTGCGCGACATCAGGGCGAACCCGGCCGTCAGCGTGCTGGCCGACCACTACGAGGACGACTGGACGCGGTTGTGGTGGGTGCGCGCCGACGGGCGGGCCTTCGTCCTGGAGGACGGGCGGGATGCGGCGCTCGACCTGCTGGCGGCCAAATACCGGCAGTACCGCGAGCGCCGGCCCGAGGGCCCCGTGATCGTCGTCGAGGTGACCAGGTGGAGCGAGTGGTCGGCTACTCCCTGATCGTCACCGGCCGCTTCAGCAGCCACAGCGCCGCCCGCTGGAGCAACGTCCGGTGGATCTCGTTGTCGTACGACCTCGTGTCGTGCCCCAGCGCGTCGTAGAACACCCGCCCGCGCCGCACCGGCCGCGCCCAGATCAGCGGCTGGCCGTTCGACGAGGCCAGCGGCTCGACGTCGGGCAGCACGTCCAGGTCGCTGTAGACCTCGTCCACCACGTCGAAGTCCCGCAGGCCCTCCACCACCGGATGCGTCCCGTGCACCCGCACCCCTGTCCAGCCCAGCGGCGGGTGGTGGGACTTGGGCCAGGTCCAGCAGCCGCCCAGGACGCGTGGCCAGCCCTGCCAGTCGTCGAAGCAGATCGACGCCGAGTGCATGCACAGCAGCCCGCCACCCCGGTCGAGGTGGTCGAGGAGAGTCGTACGCGCCCCGGCCGGTAAGGCGAAGCGCCACTCGTCACGCAGGTCGGCGAAGCGGTCCTGGGTCATCTGCCAGCGCAGCGCGTTGACCGTGATGAGCTGGACCTCCGACGGCTCGCTCAGCGCGCCCGCGATGTCCTCGGTGATCTCCGACTCGATCCCCACCTCGGCGAACGCCTCCGCGAGCGCGCCCGACGTGGCGGCGAAGTCGTGGAAGGGGCCTCCTGACAGGATCAGATTTCTCGCCACTTGCCAACCTCATCACGCTTACCGCGACATTTCTACCCATGTCCTGGCAGTACGCGCCGCTGTGGCGGGAGGCGCCCGGGGTACGCGCCCGTGGTGGCGGGGATGGGGATGGGCGGGCCGGTGCCGCGGTTGGCGGCCCCGGCACACCTCGTTCTTCGGCGGGCGGGCATGATGCCGGTCGTGGAGGACTTCGAGGAATGTCGCCCGATGCTGCTCGGTCTGGCCTACCGGCTGCTCGGCAGCATGTGGGACGCGGAGGACGTCGTACAGGAGGCCTGGCTGCGCTGGGAGGGCACCGACAGGGGCGCGGTCAGGGAGCCGCGGGCGTTCCTGGTGACCGTGGTCTCGCGGCTGGCGCTCGACCAGCTCCGCTCCGCGCGGGTCAAGCGGGAGGCATACACGGGGCCGTGGCTGCCCGAGCCGGTCATGACCTCCGAGGCGGGGCCGCTGGACACGGCCGAGCTGCGGGACACGGTCTCGTACGCGACCCTGTACATGATGGAGCGGCTCTCACCGCCGGAGCGGGCGGTGTTCGTGCTGCGCGAGGCGTTCGAGCTGCCGTACGACGAGATCGCGGAGATCGTCGGCTCCTCCGCGGCCAACGCCAGGCAGATGCACCACCGGGCCTCCGTCAGGCTGGCCCAGGGGCGCGACCGGTTCCGGCCGTCCACCGAGGAGCACGCCAAACTGCTGGTGAGCTTCATGCGGGCGGCGCAGAGGGGCGACCTGGCCGCGCTCACCGAGCTGCTCCACGAGGACGTCGTGTCCTACAACGACGGCGGCGGCCGGGTCCGCGCGGCGCTGCGGCCGATCATCGGCCGGGAGAAGGTGCTGCGGCTCCTGGAGGGCCTGGCGGAGCGCTACCGGGTCACGGACTCGCAGATGCTCGACGTCAACGGCACGCCCGCGGTCTTCACGCGGGTCGACGAGGTCCTGCGGCAACTCGTCCTGATCGACGTCCGCGACGGCCGCATCTCCGGGATCTACGCCGTGCTCAACCCCGACAAGCTCGCACACGTGAGCCGGGGCTGAGATCCGCGGCCCCCACAATCTATAGTCGCCCCTATGGATCTCGGCATCTCGGGCAAGGTCGCCCTCGTCACCGGAGGCAGCGCGGGCATCGGGCTCGCCGCCGCCAAGAGCCTCGCGCGGGAGGGCTGCGACGTCTGCGTCAGCGCCCGCGACCCGGAGAAGCTCGCGGACGCGGTGGTGGAGCTGCAGGAGTTCGGCAAGGTCGTGCACGCCGTGCTGGCCGACGTGGAGGACCCGGCCGCCGCCCGGCGGGTGGCCGAGGAGACGCGCGACGTGCTCGGCCCGATCGACATCCTCGTGGCCAACGCGGGCGGGCCGCCGCCCGGCCGCTTCGACGAGCTCGGCCTCGACGCCTGGGACGTGGCCGTGCAGCGCAACCTGCTCGGCACCGTACGCCTGGTGCACGCGGTGCTGCCGGAGATGCGCTCGCGCGGCTGGGGCCGGATCGTCACGATCACCAGCAGGTCGGCCCGCGAGGCGCTCGACGGCCTGGTGCTGTCCAACGCCACCCGCTCGGCCGTGGCCGGCCTCGTGCGCACGCTGGCTCGCGAGGCCGGCCGCGACGGTGTGCGGGTCAACAACGTGATGCCGGGCCCGATCGAGACCGAGCGGCTGCGGGAGACCGCGGGCGGCGAGGACGCGCTGCGGCAGCGGGGCGAGTCGGTGCCGGTCGGCCGGATCGGTCGGCCCGAGGAGGTGGGGGACGTGGTGGCGTTCCTGGCCAGCTAGCGGGCCTCGTTCGTGAATGGGGTCTCGATCCTGGTGGACGGCGGGGAGAGCCGCGTCATCGCCTGAGGAGGGTGCGCACGACCGTGGCCGCCCAGGTCTCGTCGTCCTCGGGCAACATCACGTAGTGCGACAGGTTGGCCCGGTGGAAGCAGGCGCCCATCAGCAGGGAGGCGGCGGCGTCCGCGTCGATGCCCGCGTCGATCCGGCCCCGGCCCTGCTCCTCGCGCACGATCTCGGCCAGCGCATGGACCGGCAGGTGGGGCCCGGCACCGGCCTTGGCCAGCATGTTCCTGAACCCCTCCAGGAGCGGCGGGTCCCCCAGCACGCCGCCGCCGATGGCCGCGGCCCTGGTGTAGAACTCCAGGGCCATGATGGTGAACGTGCTGAAGTTGGCGGTCACGTCCTCGTGCCCCACGCTCTGTCGCAGCCGCGTCAGCGCGGGGCCGAGCGCGGGCATCCGCTCCAGCAGCACCGCGAGGAGGAGCGCCTCCTTGCTCGCGAAGTGCTTGTAGAGCAGCGCCTCCGAGCAACCTGCCTGGTGGGCGATGCGTTTCGTCGTGGCCCCCGCGATGCCGAACTCGTGAATCGCCTGCTCAGCGGCGTCGATGATGCGATCGCGTGTGCCCATCCGCCCATGATATGAGCGTGTGCTCACCCATACCGGCGTACATGACATCCTTCCTGTTAGGGGAACCATGGAAAGGGCGATGGGCATGGACAAGCCGGTCATCGTGACGGTGGATGACGATCCAGGCGTCTCGCGGGCGGTCGCCCGCGACCTCAGACGCCGATATGGGCAGGAATACCGGATCGTACGCGCGGAGACGGCCAGAGCCGGCATCGACGCGGTGAAGGAGATGCGGTTGCGGGGCGACGAGGTGGCGGCGATCCTGGCCGACTACCGCATGCCCCAGATGAACGGCGTGCAGTTCCTCGAGGCCGCCATGGACATGTATCCGTTCGCGCGCCGGGTGTTGCTGACCGCCTATGCCGACACCGACGCCGCGATCCAGGCGATCAACGTGGTGGACCTCGACCACTACCTGCTCAAGCCGTGGGATCCGCCGGAGGAGAAGTTCTACCCGGTGATCGACGGGCAGCTGGACGCCTGGTTGCGGACCGACCGGGTGGAGCGGGCCGAGTTGCGGGTGGTGGGCGACCGGTGGTCGGCGCCGTCCTACAAGGTGCGCGACTTCCTGTCCCGCAACCACGTGCCGTACCACTGGCTGCTGGCGGAGGACCCGGAGGGCGCGCAACTGGTGAAGGCGGCGGGCGAGAACTGCCACCTGCCGCTGGTGGTGACCGCCGACGGCGTCACGCTGGAGTCGCCCGACCAGGCGACGCTGGCCACGGCGGTGGGGCTGTCCACGACCCCGGCCACCGACTTCTACGACCTGATCGTGGTGGGCGGCGGGCCGGCCGGGCTGGGCGCGGCCGTCTACGGGGCCTCCGAGGGGCTGAACACCGTGCTCGTCGAGGCGTACTCGTCGGGCGGGCAGGCGGGCCAGAGCTCCCGGATCGAGAACTACCTGGGCTTCCCCGACGGCGTCTCCGGCCAGCAGCTCGCCGACCGGGCGCGCAGGCAGGCGCTGAAGTTCGGTGCGGAGCTGCTGACCGCGCGCAAGGTGGTCAGCCTGGAGCCGCGCGGGCAGGCGCGGGTGGTCGGGTTCAAGGACGGCGGGGAGATCGCGGCGCACGCGGTGATCCTGGCCACCGGGGTGACCTACCGGCGGCTGGAGGCGCCCGGGCTGGACGAGTTCGTCGGCCGGGGCGTCTTCTACGGCGCGGCCCTGACCGAGGCGCCCGCCTGCCGGGACACCGAGGTGTTCATCGTGGGCGCGGCCAACTCCGCGGGCCAGGCGGCGGTCTACCTGTCGGGATTCGCGAGCAAGGTCCACTTGTTGGTGAGGAGTGATGGTTTGGAGAAGTCCATGTCTCACTACCTCATCGAGCAGATCGCCGCGATCCCCAACATCGAGGTGCACGTCCAGACGCAGGTCGTGGGCGGCGCGGGCGACACCCATCTGGAGCGGCTGACGCTGTCCACGAAGGGCGAGGAGCGCACGGTCGACGCGCAGTGGCTGTTCGTGTTCATCGGGGCGGAGCCGTACACCTCGTGGCTGGGCGAGACGATCGAGCGGGACGCGCGCGGGTTCGTGCTGACCGGGCCCGACCTGGTGCAGGGCGGGCGGCGGCCGCGCAACTGGCCGCTGCGGCGCGAGCCGTACTTCCTGGAGACGAACGTTCCCGGGGTGCTGGCGGCGGGCGACGTACGCGCCGAATCGATCAAGAGGGTGGCCTCCGCCGTCGGCGAGGGCGCGATGGCCGTCGCGCTCGTGCACCGTTACTTGGAGAAGCAATGACCGACCAGATGACGATCGACATCGACGAGCTGCGCAAGTTGTTCCTGTTCGAGCGGCTCACGGACGAGCAGCTCACCAAGCTGGCCGGCAGCGGGCGGGTGCAGACGTACGGCCAGGACGAGAACATCGTGTGCCAGGGCGAGCCGGCCGAGTGCTTCGCCGTGCTGATCGAGGGCGAGGTGCAGATGATCAGCGAGACGGTCAGCGCCGGCACCGTCGCCATGCCCCGCACCTCGCAGCCCGGCGTCTACGGCGGCGCCACCTCGGCCTACCTGGGCGACCGGGCGCCGGAGACCTACCAGCACACGCTGCGCGCCACCGCCCCGTCGCGGATGTTCATGCTGCCGGCCAAGAAGTTCGCCTACATCGTGGCCGAGTGGTTCCCGATGGCGATGCACCTGCTCGACGGGCTGCTGTCCGGCGGGCGGATGCAGCGGGAGATCATCGACCGGCGCCAGCGGCTGACCGCGCTCGGCACGATCACGGCCGGGCTCACGCACGAGCTGAACAACCCGGCCGCGGCGGCCGTGCGGGCGGTGAGCGAGCTGCGCTCGCTGATCAAGACCTCCCGCATCCAGCTCGCCCAGCTCGCCGAGGACGGCATCCCGCCGGAGAAGCTGCGCGCGCTGATCGAGGCGCAGGAGGCGTGCACGAGCAACCTGGGCAACCAGGAGCAGCGCTCGCCGCTGGAGATCTCCGACGCCGAGGACGAGCTCGGCGAGGCGCTGGAGGAGCTCGGCGTCGAGGACGCGTGGGAGCTGGCCCCCGCGCTGGTCAACGCCAGCTTCAACAACGCCTACCTGCAGAAGATCCGCAGCAAGGTGGGCGAGGAGCACACCCCGGCGGCGCTGCACTGGCTGGCCGAGGCCATCGAGATCTCGCAGATGCTCAACGAGGTGACCGAGGCGACCGAGCGCATCACCACGCTGATCCGCTCGGCCAAGCAATATTCACAGATGGACCGGGCGCCGTTCCAGCAGGTGGACGTGCACGAGCTGCTCGACAGCACGGTCGCGATCTTCCGCGGCAAGGTGCCGCCGGGCATCACCGTGGTCACCGACTACGACCGCACGCTGCCGGACATCCCCTGCTACGCGGGCGAGCTCAACCAGGTGTGGACGAACCTGATCCACAACGCGCTCGACGCGATGGGGCAGGAGGGCACGCTGACCATCCGCACCGCGCACGACGAGGACGAGGCCATCATCGAGATCGGCGACACCGGCCCCGGCGTGGCGGAGGCGATCAAGGACCGGATCTTCGAGCCGTTCTTCACCACGAAGAGCGTGGGCGAGGGCACGGGCCTCGGGCTCGACATCTCCTACCGGATCGTGGCCGGCCGGCACGGGGGCGAGATCAAGGTCCGCTCGGTGCCCGGCGAGACCTGGTTCGAGGTACGCCTGCCGCTCCGCGAACCCGTGGCCACCGCTTGAAAACAGGCGGAAAATCCTTTCCCCGGCGCCGGCTCCCACTTGTCAGATCGCTTACTGACCGCATGTAATGGGTGACCGAAATGCGGGAGGGAGGCGAACCGGTGAGTGCGCTGCCGGACGTCCCGCCCGGTTTCGTGCTGCCGCGCGACCCCGGAGCGGCCGTTCCCTGAACACCGGTGGAAGGATTCTCGTGTTGATCACCGACTGGGCCCGGCGGGCCCTGCCGGCCATGCTCGACGACCTCAGGGCCGTGGTGGAGCTGGAGACCCACAGCTACGACAAGGCCATGCTGGTCAAGGGGCTGCGGGCGATCCGGGGCAGGGCGGTCGGGCACCTCGGGACGCCGGACGACGAGATCCTGCACGAGGGCGGGCAGCACGGCGACGTCCTGGAGCTGACCTACCGGGGCACCGCGCCCGGCACGGTGCTCCTGCTCAGCCACTACGACACCGTCTGGCCGACGGGGACGCTGCTGGGCTGGCCGTTCGCGGTGGTCGAGGGCAAGGCGACGGGGCCGGGCGTGTTCGACATGAAGGCGGGGCTCGTGCAGTCGATCTGGGCGCTGCGCGGGCTGCGGGAGCTGGGGCTGCCGCATCCGAGCGTGCGGTTCCTGTTCAACGGGGACGAGGAGCTCGGCAGCCCGGCCTCGCGCGAGCACATCGAGACGGCCAGCGAGGACGCGCTGGCGACGCTGGTGTTCGAGGCGTCCATGGACGGCGCGCTGAAGACCGCGCGCAAGGGCGTGGGGCTGTTCAACGTGAGCGTGACCGGGGTGGAGGCGCACGCGGGGCTGGATCCGTACGCGGGGGCGAGCGCGATCCATGCCCTGGCCGAGATCGTCACCACGCTGGCCGGGGTGGGCTCGCGCGAGCGCGGCACGACCGTGAACGTCGGCCTGATCAGCGGCGGCACGGGGCGCAACGTCGCGGCCGGGCGGGCGGCGTGCGGCATCGACGTGCGCGTGACCGACGCGGCGGAGATGGGGCGGATCGACGACGTGTTCGCCGGGCTGCGGGCCTCGGACCCGCGCGTGACGGTCTCCGCGAGCGGCGAGTGGAACCGGCCGCCCATGACCCCGAACCCCGCCTCGCAGCGGCTGTTCAAGGAGGCGCAGGAGGTGGCGGCCGGGTTCGGGTGGCTGGTGAACGAGGCCGCGGTCGGGGGTGCCAGCGACGGGAACTTCGTATCGGCGCTCGGGCGGCCGGTGCTGGACGGGATGGGGGCCGTGGGGGACGGGGCCCATGCGCGGCACGAGCACGTGCTGGTGGAGCACATCCCGGAGCGTACGGCCCTGACGATCGGCCTCATCGCCGCGCTGGCCTGACCCGTACCGCTACGGTGTGGCTCCGCCTCGATGAGAGCGCTCTCACCCTCAGCCGAAGACGCGGTCCCGGGTCAGGTCGAGGGCCGTCAGCACGGCGCCCTGGAGCACCGCGTTGCCCTCCACCGTGCTGGCGCGCACCTCGGTGGGCGCCGGTGACAGCTCCCGCAGCCGCGCGGCCACCTCGGCGGCCAGCTCGTCGCCGCCCGCGCGCCCGCTCTCGCCGCCGAGCACCACGAGCCCGGGATCCAGGAGCGTGACGAAGGCGAAGGCCCCCTTGGCCACGCGGGCGGCGAACTCGGTGAGGCCGAGCCCGCGCACGTCCGAGACCAGGTTGCAGAACGCGGTGCCGTCCACCTCCAGGAAACCGATCTCCCCGGCGCCGCCCGAGGCCCCGCGCCGCACCCGCCCGCCGAGCACGACCGCCGCCCCGACCCCGTCGTCCACCCACAGCAGCACGAAGTCCTCGCTGCCCCGCGCCGTACCGGTACGCAGCTCGGCGATCGCCGCCAGGTTGACCTCGTTCTCGAGGATCACCGGCATGCCGAGCCGCTCGCGCCAGGAGGCCACCAGCCCGGCCCGCCACCCGGGCACGTCGTTGGACGACACGAGCTCGCCGTCACGCGGGGCCACCAGCCCGGGCGCGCCGATCACCACCGTGTCGAGCACCCGCTCCCCCGCGGCCTCAGCCAGCACGCCTTCGACCAGATCCACGAGATCGCCGCCGACCGCCCTGGTGGCCGACCCGACGACCCGGCCCGAGATGTCGGCGACCGTGACGTTCACCGTCTCGCGCCGCAGGTCCACCCCCGCCACATGAGCCCGGTCCGCCACCACCCCGTACAGGCGCGCGTTCGGCCCCCTCCGGTCCTCCCCGGACTCGCCCGTGACCTCGACGAACCCGCCCTCCATGAGCCGCTCGATCAGGTCGGACACGGTCGGCCTGGACAGCCCGGTCAGCGTGCGGAGCTGGGGCGCGGTCAGCGGCCCGCGCTCCAGCAGCAGGTCGAGGGCCAGCCGGTCGTTGATCGCACGGGCCATGGCGGGGGTCGCGGTCTTCATCCACCCATAATAAGCAGGGAGCCTGCCTGAAAGCTCTTTTCATCAGGGAGCCTGCCTGATAGTTTCGGGGCATGAGCCATCATCGCGCCATAGCGGCTGTCTTCGCCGTGCACGGGGCCGTGGCGGGCAGCCTGTCCACGCGCATCCCGTGGATCCAGGACCATCTGGCCCTCGACCCCCGCCTCCTCGGACTCGCGCTGCTGTGCCCCCCGATCGGCGCCTTCATCGGCATGCCGACGGCCAGCCGGTTGGCCTACCGCTTCGGCGGCCGGGCGGCCACCCGCGTGCTGATCGCGCTGTGGTGCGCCGGGCTGGCCCTGCCCGCGCTCTCGCCGTCGCCGATCTGGTTGTTCGCCGCGTTCCTGCTGTTCGGCGCGGCCGCCGGCATGTCCGACATCACGATGAACGCCCACGCCGTCGTCCTCGAACGCCGCCTCGGCCGCTCGATCATGTCCGGCCTGCACGGCATGTGGGCGGTCGGCAGCCTGGCGGCGGGCGGCATCGGGACCGTGGCCGCGCAGGCGGGCGTGGACGCCAGGCTGCACCTCGCGACCGTCTCGGCCGTGCTGCTCGTCCTGGGCGGGCTGGCCGGGCGCCACCTGTACTCCGACGACTCACCCGCCGACGAGCCCGCGCCCCGGCGCTTCGCCCTGCCCTCACGGGCGATCCTGCCGCTCGGGGTGGTCGGGTTCTGTGCCACGTTCGCCGAGGGCGCCAGCGCCAACTGGTCGGCCGTCTACATCACGGAGGTCACCGACGCCGGCCCGGGCATGGCCGCGGCCGGCTACACCATCTTCATGTTCTGCATGGCGGGCACCCGCCTGCTCGGGGACCGGGTCATCCGGCTGCTCGGTCCGGTCAGGGCCGTCCGGACAGGCGGGGCCGTCGCGGTGCTCGGGGGTGTCGTCGTGGTGACGGCCCGCACACCCGTACCGGCCATCGCCGGGTTCGCCCTGGTCGGGCTGGGGGTCGCGGTGATCGTGCCGCTGGTGTTCGCGGCGGCGGGCAACGCCGGGGCCACCCCGGGCGAGGGGGTGACGGGGGTGGCGACGATCACGTACCTGTCGGGGATGATCGCCCCGGCCGTCACGGGATGGGTGGCCGGCGGGCTGTCCTATCCGGCCGCGTTCGCGCTGATCACCGGCGTGGTGGTGGTGCTGACGCTGCTCGCCCAGGTCCTGCGGCCCTCGGGCGGCGGGGGCGGTGTGCCCCAGCCGTCGGTGCTCGCCCGGGAGGGCGTGGCGAGGACGCAGGAGTGAGACCGGCGCGCGGCGCTGCCGGGGGCGCTGCCGATGGCGCCACCGGGAGCGCGACCGGGAACGCGCCTCGCGGCTCGCCGACCAGGGGCTGCGCAATTGGTGGCGCGGATCGCCGAACCGACGGCTTGTCCGGAACGTCGTCTTTTACGTGATCAGTGCGGATATGTTGCTGGCGGGCCGGTATCGCTTGCTGTCGCGGCTCGGCAGTGGCGGGCACGGCGAGGTCTGGCGCGCCCAGGACACGCTGCTCGAGCGGGTCGTGGCGGTGAAGACGGTACGCGCGGCGCTGGCCGACAACCCCGAGTTCACGGCCCGGTTCCATGCCGAGGCCCGCTCGATGGCCACCATCGACCATCCCGGCGTGGTGGGCGTGTTCGACTTCGGGATCGCCGAGATGCCGGGTGGGCGGACACCGTACCTGGTCATGCAGTACCTCGACGGCGAGCCGCTGCACCTGCTGCTGTCCCGCCGGGGGCGGGTCGCCGCGGGCCCGACGATGGAGCTGGTCGCGCAGGCCGCCGCGGCGCTCCAGGCCTCGCACGAGGCCGGCGTCGTGCACCGGGACGTCAAACCGGGCAACCTGATGATCCGGCCCGACGGGACGGTGGCGCTGACCGACTTCGGCATCGCCAGGACGGCCGAGGGCCTCCAGCTGACGGCCACGGGCATCGTGCTCGGCACCGCCACCTACTGCGCGCCCGAACAGGCCGAGGGCTCCGCGCCCACCCCCGCGATGGACGTGTACGCGCTGGGCGTGGTCGCGTACGAGTGCCTGGCGGGGCGGGTGCCGTTCGAGGGCGAGAACGCGGTCGCGATCGCGCTCAAGCACCTGCACGAAGAGCCGCCTCCGCTGCCCGACGACGTCCCGGCCGGGGTCCGGGAGGTCGTCGTGCGCGCCATGGCCAAGGATCCGGCAGCTCGCTGGCCGAGCGCCTCCGCCTTGGCGGCGGCTGCCCGTGCCCTCGCGGACGGCGTTGACGCGCCGATGGCGGGCCTCTCCGGTGTCGACGGCGGCACCACCGCGACACCGAGAACCGCCGCACCTGTCGGCCCGCCACATGATTCCGCATCCGCCGGCCCACCTCAGGACACTGCAACGGTCACCCCGCCCCGTGATTCCGCGCCCGCCGGCCCACCCCAGCACCCCACACCCACCGGCTCACGCCAGCACCCCACCCCCACCACCGCACGCCAGCACCCCGCACCCACCGCCGCACGCCAGCACTCCATGCCCACCGGCGCGCCTCCAGGCTCCGCGTCCGCCGACCCACCTGGCGGCTCCGTGTCCGCCGACCCACATCGTGGCTCCGTGTCCGCCTCCCGGAGCACCGCCGAGGCCTCCGGCGAAGGCTCTCGCCGGGAGCAGACCACCGGCGTGCGAGGCGCACGTCGTACCCGGCGGGGCGTGCTGATGGCAGGAGGCGGGCTCGCCGCCGCAGCGGCAGCGATCGCGGCGGCCGTGGCCTGGACCCTGCTCCAGCCCAGCCCACCGCCCACCACGGCGGCCCAGTCACGCGCCGGCGAAACCCTCCCGTCCACCGCGCCGGAGCCCGTACCGAATCCCAAGACGGACGCCAAGGACGGCGAGCCTCGCGACACCCCCACGACCCCTGACACGTCCCAGGATCCGGACGCATCCGCGAACCCCGACCCCTCCGCCGACCCCTCCACCGACCCCGACCCGTCCGCGAACCACCAAGGCCCGAAGACCGGCCTGCTCGTCGGCGGCATCGTTCACGTCGGCAAGCCCTCACCCGGCAGTGCAGCCACTGACGGCTACCAGCCCGGCATGGTCGAGGTCTTCACCGACAAGGGCCGGCGGGTGGCGGGCAAGCGCTCGGAGCAGAGCGGGTTCCGCTTCTCGTTACCTCAAGGCGGCTACCGCCTCCAGACCGCCGTGGGCGATGAGACGTGCTCGACGACAGCCCAGGTCAAGCTGGGCAAGACCACGCGAGCAGACCTGAAGTGCACCATTTCCCCGCCCCCCGCGTCCGAACCGGCCTTCCAGAGCGCGAGCATCAAGGACAAGAGCGGTGACGCCAAGGGCGGGCCGAACGCGGGGAAGCCACCCCTGTACGCCGACCTCCTGGCCGCCGTGGTGCGGGGCGGCAAGGAGGGCGCGACCGCCGAGTTCACCACCGCCGGCACCGTCCCCACGACCGCCCCCTCGGAAGTACGCAGCCGCAGCGCCTGGACCGTCTCCGTCGAGCAGGACGGCAAGACCGCCACCCTGTCGCTCACCGGCGCGAAGGACACGTGGACCCTCCACTGGGCGGCGAAGGACAACAAGACCGACCAGGTGTCGGCAGCGGCCAAGCCCACGATCTCCGGGGCACGGATCTCCGTCGCCCTCGGCCATCGCGCCCCACTGAAAACGGCCCCGATCGACTTCGCCAAGCCGTACCGGATCGTCGGCGCCGGCTCCAACGTGATCCACGCGCTCCACGGCTGGACGGACGCCGCCCCCTGACGCCGGCCTCCCATGGAGACGGTGTGACCGGGCGAGTCCAGAACCACGAACCCGGTTGCCCGCAGGCATGCTGTGGTCAAGCATCATGGACCCGATGAAGAGCCCCGCCCGTGATGAAGGTGGGCTGCTGGCCAGGATGGAGCAGAACCTGGCCGAGCATGCCTGTCACCTGCACCGACGCATGGAGGGCGCGACCGTCGTGGAGACCGACGATCTCCTGGTTGCCGACAGCGGTCTCGCCGACGACACGTTCAACATCGTTGCCGCGGCCCGCTTCACCCCCGACACCGCCCAGGCACGGGTCACCGAGACGATCCGGACGCTGGCCGCCACCGGCCGCCCCTTCTCCTGGTGGGTGGGCCCTGCCTCCCTCCCGGAGGATCTGACCGCCCGCCTGTCGGCGGCCGGCCTGCCGGCCGGCGAACACGAGACGGCCATGTGGGCCGACCTGGAGGGCCCCCTGCCCCAGCCGTTCGTGGACGGACTGGACATCCGCCCGGTGACCACACCTGAACAGCTCTCCGACTACGCCACGGTCGTCGCCGCGAACTGGGACCCACCCGCCGCGGCGGTGCGCCGCTTCTTCGACCGGGCCGTCTCCCAAGCGCTGGCCGCCGACTGCCCGGCCCTCTATCTGGTCGGCTATGCGGAGGGCCGTCCGGTGTGCTCGGCCGAAGTCTTCCTCCACGCACACGTGGCCGGGATCTACAACATCTGCACCCTGGCCACCCACCGCCGACGCGGCTACGGAGGCGCCATGACACTCGCCGCCCTCCACACCGCCCGCCGTGAGCACCACCGCATCGCGGTCCTCCAGGCGTCCCCGAACGGCGAACCCGTCTACCGACGCCTGGGCTTCCACTCCTGCGGCCAGTTCACCGAGCGCCACATCACGCCCTGAACCCTGACGTTCTCCCTGCCCTCTGAGCAAGAGGCTCCAGGACCGCCGATGTTTCCGCATGTCAGAGGGCTGCCAAGGGCATCCGGTCCAACATGATCACATCTTGACCATCAGTGCGGCCACCCGGAGCGCCACCCCGAGAGCGTGTGAGCGCGATCCCGACCCGCCACCAAGCGCGTCAAGATCTAAAGGCAGGGACAGACACGACTTCGATGGCCACCGACTATGCGGCGGTGAACACATCGATGATGACCAGCCCTTTTTCCATTGCTATTTTTCCGGCAAGCGCTTCTTGAAGATCTGGCACATCGTGAAGATTCATGGGATCGTACGGCGCAATGGAGAGCTGCACACCAGTCCATCTAGTTGATTTCATCAATACCCGCACTGGCCTGCTTTCGGCCTCGACAACCCACTCTTGTGCCTGTAAGTTCGCAACAGCCTTCGCCACCGCGCCCCGTGAGTCCGCCGCGCCAACGTCGATCACCAAGAAGTTTGTGATCTCGACCTGCCCGTTGGCGTCGCTCCGCATTTCGCTTTCGCCACTCAGTGTTCCGATTGCGCGGACTTCACTGAGTACGACGGGATCAACCTGGAGATCTCCTTTCAGCCAGCCGCATCCAACGACGAATGCGGCCATACAAATGAGAGCGCTTACCATTCTGAGCGAGCGCCCTCGCTCCACGCCGCATCTTGCAAGGTCCACCAGCGAAGCAACCTTCCACTTTTCGCATCGGCAGCCGACGTTCGAGCCTACTCCTCAACTGGCAGCTCAAACGTGCTGCTTGCTGGCGGGGTCTGGCCCGCAACGGAGCGGGTGTGCGGCAGGCCGTAGCGGGCCCTCGGCGCCGGCATCACCTCATCCGGCACCGGCAGGTCGATGTTCCTGAGGTCCACCAGTCCTGCCCCGGCGTCGCCCCGTTTGGCCGCGAGGTCGCGGACCTGGTCAGCCACAGCCGCGCGGTCCGATCCAGCGGTCCGTACGACGGTGCCGTCACTTCTTCGCCGCGGCCGGGGGGCCGGCGTGCAGCGAGCAGGAACACGCGGTCCATCCGTCCGGCAGCGGGCCGAGGTCGTCGTCGCGGCCGGCCTGGATGCGCGGTCCCTGGGCCATCGGGCGGCCGTCGTCCGACCGGAACTGGCCGCCTTTGGAACCCCAGCGCTGCGGCCAGCCCTCCGGTGAGTCCTCCCAGAGCTCCTGCCGCCCGTAGGCGGTCCGGTCCAGCAGTCCGTACGAGGGTGCCATCGCTTCGTTGCCGCGACCGGAGGTCCAGTAGGTCTCGTAGACCTGGTCGCCGACTCGGAGATAGCACGCCAGGATGCCGAAGTACCGGCCTGCGATCAGCCGTTCCACGGAGTCCTGCGGCACCGAGTACCAGGGAACGGTGTAGCCCATGAAGTCGCGGTACCGCGAGCTCTCCTCGTACGGCCCCTCGGAGAGGACCGCGTAGCTCACGTCGCGTGAGTGCAGGTAGGCCAGCTCGTTGATGTGGGAGGTGTTGAAGGTGCAGCCCTCGCACTGCTCCGCGGCGGGCCGGCCGGTGTGCCACATGTGGAAGTAGGCGATCAGCTGGGACCGGCCGTCGAAGATGTCGATCAGCGGGACCGACCCGTCCGCACCGATCAGCGGAGTCCGCGGATCGACTTCGACCATCGGCAGGCGGCGCCGGGCGGCGGCTATCGCATCGCCCTCGCGGGTGTGCGCCTTTTCCCGGATCCGAAGCCGGTCCAGTTCGGCCTGGAACGCGGCCCGGTCGGCGACCAGGGGTCTGGCCGTGTCGCCGATGGCTGAAACGTTGGGGTCGGTGGGCTGGTGGGTCATGTGAAATCCTTTCTCGTAAATGCCTGTCCCCGTCATCTAATTTGCTGCTGCACAACGATCGAAAGGCTACTTTCCGTGTGGGGAGGTGGCTCTTGACCTCGGTGGGCGTTGCCGGTCGGCGCGGTTTCCGCACGATGCGACCGCACGTCTCTGCGTCCGTACGGTTCCGTCGATGTCGGGTGCGATTACCGGGTCCACCGATCAGCGCCACGACGCTCATCAATGCCGGCTCTCACGTTAACCGTCGATAATCGTGCTTTCCACGCTGTGCAGTCGGAAATGTTTCGGGTTCAATATCCGCGCCTGCCAATCGTTGGACCTGCCCAGGAACACGTACGCGCCCGAGCTGGAAGGACGGCACCGAATGAGTCTGACCACCGCGCCCCCGTCCCGGGATCGTTTTGGCACGGTGCGGACGGGTACGCACGTCATGTTGTTGCAGCTCATCGCGGGGGTGTGAGCGGTGTTGACGGTGGTTCGGTGTTCGCCGCGGTCGCGGAGCGGGCCCGGGGGTGGCCCGTGCCGGCGACTTCGCTGAGCGCCCCGGGACGTCCGGCATGAGAGCGGCTGCCCAGGGCATCGTGTGGATCGGCGTGTTCCTGGGAGTCTGCGTGGCACCCCTGGCGTTCGCGCTGATGGGGGTGAACCGCCCGGGGCAGGGCTTCTGGACCGACTTCTCCGTTGCCCTCGGGTTCGTCGGCCTGGCCTTGATCGGGATCGAGTTCGCCCTCGTCGCGCGGGTCCGGGCCATTGCGGAGCCGTTCGGCACGGATGCGGTGATCCAGTTTCACCGGGAGATCGGTTACGTCGGTCTGGCGTTCATCGTGGTGCACATGGCGCTGTCAGGTCCTGGCGTGTTCGCCGCCTTCTCCCCCACCGAGTTGCCGTGGAGGGCGCGGTTCGCCGTGCTGTCGGTGCTGGCGCTGCTGATACTCATGGTGACCTCGGTCTGGCGACGACGCCTGCGACTGTCGTACGAGGTGTGGCAGGCACTGCACGCGGTGATGGCGACGGTCGCGGTCGTCGCGGCGCTGATTCACGTGCTGCTGGTCAACTACTACATCGACAGCCTGTGGAAGCAGGTGCTGTGGGCGATCATGTCGGCGGCGTTCGTGGGGTTGCTCCTGTGGATTCGGGTGCTGCGGCCGCTGTGGTTGTGGCGCCGCCCGTGGGCGGTCGAACAGGTGATCCCCGAGCGTGGCCGCATCACGGTTCTCGTGCTGCGCCCGAACGGGCACGACGGGTTGCGTTTCCAGCCCGGCCAGTTCGCCTGGATCACGGTCGGCCGGTCGCCGTTCTCGGTCACCTCGCACCCGTTCTCGTTCTCCTCCAGCGCGGAGAGCGCCGAGGCGGGTGGCACGGTCGCCGTGGCCGTCAAGGCGCTCGGAGACTTCACCTCCGGCGTCAGCGCGGTGCAGCCGGGCACCACCGTCTACGTCGACGGCCCGCACGGGGTGTTCTCCATCGACCAGTACGAGGGCGCGGGGTTCTGCCTGATCGCCGGCGGAGTCGGCATCGTCCCCGCGCTGAGCATGCTGCGAACCCTCGCCGACCGGGACGATGTGCGGCCGGTCGTGCTGTTCTCCGCCCACCGCGACTGGGACAGCGTCCCCTTCCGCGAGGAGATCGGCGAACTCACCGGCCGGCTGAACCTGCGGGTCGTCCACGTGCTCGAACAACCGCCGCCCGACTGGACGGGGGAAACCGGCCACATCACCGCCGACACGCTACGCCGGCACCTGCCGTCCGCCCATCCGCGCTTCCAGTACTTCATCTGCGGCCCGAACCCGATGCTCGACGCCATGGAGGCCGCCATCCCGCAGCTCGGCGTACCCATCGACCGTATCCACACCGAGCGCTTCGCCTGGGTCTGAGCTGTCTCTTCCGGAGGTACCGTGCGCCACGCCTACATGACCCGGATGACGGTCGCCGTCGCCCTGCTCCTGGCCCTCGCGTGCCTGGCCTTCGCCGCCATCCAGAACTGACCGGCATCCGCGTCGAACGAGCCAAGGAGCACGCCAATGGGAGAACCGCGGGACCTGCAGATCGAGATCCTGGACCGTCCGGCCATCGAGGACCTGATCGGGAAGGTCGAGAACGTCGCCGACCAGCCCGGCGCGGCCGAGCGGGTGAGCCAGTGGCGTGCCGAACACGGCACCGAGCGTGCCACGCCGATGGCCCGCTCGTTCGTCGTCGTCGGTTCGACCCTGATGTTCCTGCATCCGTGTCCGGACGGCGTCGTCCTGCCGTTCGCGGCGTACCCCGACGGGACGGTGAAGGTCTACACCGACCCCGAGCATGCCGGGCTGAGCTTCTACCGGGACGGCACCATGTGACGGGGGTGAATCTGGATGTCTGATCCGGATCCACCCCACGCGCGAAGCGCCCCCACGCGAAGGCCCATTCAGGGCGGGGTCCCGCCGGCTCAGCCGGTAACCAGGATTGGGGCGGGCACCGAAGCGAGCGGCGGGTTGCGGGGGTGGCTGTGGTACGCTCCCAAGCGAGCGCTTGGTTTACCGTTGAGGGGCCGCCGCATGAAGTTCTCGACCTTCCACCTCTTCCACCGTTTCGACGGCCAGAGCTTCAAGGACGTCTACGACTACCACCTGGAGCTCATGGAGCTGGCCGAGGAGCTGGGGTTCGACGGGGTACGGCTGGCCGAGCACCACTTCCGCGACTACGGCGTCGTACCGAACCTGTTCACCATGCTCGCCCACGCCGCCGCCCGCACCTCCCGCCTGCGCCTCGGCACCGGCATCGTGGTGCTGCCGCTGCACAACCCCGTCCACGTGGCCGAGGAGGCCGCCCAGGTCGACGTGCTGTCCGGGGGGCGGCTGGATCTGGGGATCGGGCGGGGGTACCAGAGCTTCGAGTTCGAGGGGTTCGGGATCGACCTGGCGGAGGCCCGGGACCGGTTCAACGAGGCGCTGGAGGTGATCGTCGGGCTCTGGACGCAGGAGGCGTACCAGCACGAGGGGAAGTTCTACAAGACCGGTGCCGAGGTCTCGCTGGTGCCCAGGCCGCTGCAGGCCCCGCACCCGCCGCTGCACGTGGCGGCCGTCTCACCGGAGACCGTGACCATGTACGCCGAGCGCGGCCTGCCCATCCTGGCCGACCCGGCGGCCACGTTCCGCAAGGTCGTCAAGGCGGCCGAGACCTGGCGGGAGACGGCCGCGCAGGCCGGGCACCCGGCGGGGGCCGACCTGGTGGTGGCCCGCAGCGTGTACGTCGCCCCCACCCTGGAGCAGGCCCGCGCGGACCAGGCGAGGTTCGAGGCGTCGTTCGACCGCTCGCGCATCTTCAACGAGCGCAGCGCCCCCATCGACCCCAAGACCGGCCGGACCGCCCAGGGCTTCGAGTACTACCAGGACCGTTACCTCAAGGGCGGCACGGTCTCCCCCGACTTCCGGTGGGAGCAGCTCGAGGTGATCGGGGACCCGGCGCGCGTGATCGAGCAGATCTCGCTGCTCAGGGACGCCGGGTTCGGCAACCTCCTGTGCGACTTCGGCAGCACCCGGCCGATGCCGCTGGAGGACATGAAGCGGGTCATGCGCTTCTTCGCGACCGAAGTCATGCCGGCCTTCAGGGCCTGAGGGAGACCGAAGATGATCCACAGCCTGTCCCTGTCAGACGTCCTCGCCGACCACGCCCGCAGCCGCACGCAGGTGACGGCGGTGGTGGACGGTGACGTCCGGCTCACCTACCCGGAACTGGACGTCCGCGTCACCCGGCTGGCGGCGGCGCTGGACGGGTTGGGCGTCGCGGCCGGCGACCGGGTGTTGTGGCTGGGGCAGAACTCGCACGCGGTGCTGGAGCTGCTGCTGGCCTGCTCCCGGCTGGGCGCCGTCCTGTGCCCGGCCAACTGGCGGCAGTCCGAGGACGAGCTGCGCTTCGTGCTCGACGACCTGGCCCCGGCGGCCGTCGTCGGGGAGCCGTCGGAGGCCACCACGGCCCTGAGCGCCTCGGCCCGGCAGCCGTGGGTACGCGCGGGCGACGAGTATCAGGAGCTGGTGGCGGGCGCCGACCTCAGGGAGTTCCCCCAGGTCAGCGATGCCGAGCCGGTCCTGGCCCTCTACACCGCCGCGTTCGGCGGCCGGCCGAACGCCGCCCTGCTCAGCAGCGCCTCGCTCGTGGCGCACGCGACCTCCCTCCTCGTCGTACGCCAGATGGAGCCCGGCTTCACCTTCCTCAACAACGGCCCGCTCTTCCACGTCGGGACCATGATGTTCTGCCTGGCCACCCTCCAGATCGGCGGCACGAACGTCTTCACCCCCGCCTTCGACCCCGAGGAGACGTGCCGGCTCATCGACGCCGAACGGGTGACGCAGGCGTTCCTGTTCGGGCCGATGATCGACGCGGTGACGAAGGCGAACGCGGGCGGCAAGTACGACCTGTCGTCGCTGCGGTTCGTCGCCCACTCGGCGGAGTGGGACGACATGATCACCGTGGACGACTCCCCCTGGTGCCGCTCCAAGATGGGCGGGTACGGGCAGACCGAGGTGGGCGGCATGCTGACCTTCCTCGGGCTGGCGGAGGGCGGGGCCGGGTTCGCGGGGCGGCCGTCGCCGCTGGCGCAGGTACGGCTGCTGGCCCCGGACGGCAGCGAGGTCCCGGCGGGCGAGGTCGGGGAGATCTGCGCCCGCGGCAAGACCCTCTTCTCCGGATATTTCGCCCGGCCCGACTTAAATGCCGAAAAGTCGGCGTACGGCTGGCACCACACCGGCGACCTCGGCCGCCGCGAACCCGACGGCACCATCACCTTCATCGGCCCCAAGCTTCGCATGATCAAGTCCGGCGCCGAGAACGTCTACCCCGCCGAGGTCGAACGCGCGCTCAAGACCCACCCCGCGGTGGCCGACGCCGCCGTCATCGGCGTCCCCGACCCCGACTGGCACCAGGCGGTCAAGGCCGTCGTGGCGCTGAAGCCCGCGGCCGAGGCGTCGGCGGACGAGCTGGTCGAGCACGTCAGAACGCTGCTGGCGTCGTACAAGAAGCCGCGGCACGTCACGTTCGTGGACACGATCCCCAAGCGCGGCTTCACCCCCGACTACGACGCCCTCGACGAGACCCACGGCGGCGGCAACTACCCGGGCGCCTGACCGCGCCGATCCACGGCCCGACCCGCGGCCCGACCCAGCGGCAGCCCCGCCTCCAGGTGGAGCAGGGCGCGGTCGAGCTCGGCGGGCGCGTCCATGCCCGGATCCTGCACCCAGTCGACCCACACCCCCATGATCAGCCCCACGATCGCCCCCGTGACGTTGCGGATCTCCGGGTCGTCCGGCGCGCGCCCCTCGCGCGCCGCGAGCCGCTCGTTGAGGCTCCTGACCACGCCGGTGATGTTCTCCAGGCTCGCCGCCCACAGCTCGGGCACGGTGAGCATGAGCCGCTCGCGCTCCAGGCTGTCGGCGCGCTCCTCCGGCGTCTGCGCCTCGATCACGGCACGCATGGCCATCCGTACGGCCGGCACGGGCCCCACCTCGGGCGGCACCTCCTGGAGCGCCTCGACGAAGGGCGGGAACTGGTCGACCATCACCAGTTCCTCCTTCGTCGCGAAATAGCGGAAGACGGTGCTGGGCGCCACCTCCGCCGCCTCCGCGATCTGCTCGACCGTCGTGGCCGAATAGCCCTG
The DNA here is from genome assembly GCF_052246675.1 of Nonomuraea sp. KM90. Taxonomy (NCBI): domain Bacteria; kingdom Bacillati; phylum Actinomycetota; class Actinomycetes; order Streptosporangiales; family Streptosporangiaceae; genus Nonomuraea; species Nonomuraea sp. KM90. The sequence continues at coordinate 259,553 of NZ_JBQQCB010000006.1, forward strand.
CTCGCGGAACAGCCGCAGCGCCTCCTTCTGGATCGACGCCCTCGTCTTGGCCTTCTTCCGCTCGCGCAGGCCCGGTCGGTCGCTCATGACTCCGCATTCTCCGGGGTACGGCGGTCCGCGTCCACTCACGAGAGATCACCATCTTTCGCTATACAACTCTCAATTGGGAGTCTACTCTCAAATTTATGCGACTTCCCATGGAACGCGATCCGCGATGCCCCTTCGACCCGCCCGGCGAGCTGCGCGGCCTGCCGCCGATGAGCCGGTTGGAGTTCCCCGACGGCCATCTGGGCTGGCTGGCCACCACGAGCGCGGCGGGCCGGGCCGTGCTGAGCGATCCCAGGTTCAGCGCGCGGCGGGAGCTGAAGCACGCCGCCCTGCGGTTCACCACGGCCGGCGAGACCGGGCAACCCGCGCCGCCAGGGTTCTTCGGCGCCATGGACCCGCCCGAGCACACGCGCTACCGACGCCTGCTCACCGGCCAGTTCACGCTGCGCAGGATGCGCGTGCTGGAGCCGCGCATCGAGCGCATCGCCGCCGAACACCTGGACGCCATGGCCGCAGCGGGGCCGCCGGTGGACCTCGTGAGCGCCTACGCGCTGCCGATCCCGTCGGTGGTCATCTGCGAGCTCCTCGGCGTGCCGTACGAGGATCACGAGTTCTTCCAGGACCGCAGCCTCCAGATCGTCGGGGCGGACGGCGACGTCGCCAAGGCGATGGCCGACCTGGCCGGCTACCTGGGCGAGCTGGTACGGCGCAAGCGGTCCACGCCGGGCGACGACCTGATCAGCGGCCTCACCGTCGAGCTCACCGACGAGGAGCTGGTCAACGCCGCGATGATCCTGCTCGTCGCGGGCCACGAGACCACCGCCAACATGCTGGCCCTCGGCGTGTTCGCGCTGCTGGAGGCGGGACGCGCGTACGAGGAGGGCGTGGTCGAGGAGCTGCTGCGCTGGTTGTCGATCGTGCACCTCGGCGCGCCCAGCAGGGCCGCGACGGAGGACGTGGAGGTGGCGGGCACGCTGGTCAGGAAGGGTGAGACCGTCGCGCTCTCCCTGCCGCTGATCAACCGGGACCCGGACGTGTTCGACGACCCGGAGGCGCTCGACCCCGGCCGCCAGGAGGCCCGCAGGCACCTGGCGTTCGGCCACGGCGTGCACCAGTGCCTGGGGCAGCAGCTCGCCAGGATCGAGCTGCACATCGGCTATCGGGCGCTGTTCGAGCGCTTCCCCGGCCTGCGGCTGGCCGTCCCCGCCACGGAGGTGCCGCTGAAGCACGACGCCGCCGTGTACGGGGTCGCCCGCCTCCCGGTCACCTGGCCTGCGATCACAGGATCGCCAGCGGGGTGAGCGGGCTGCCGGTGCCGCCCTCGATCCGCAGCGGCGCCGCGACGAACACGAACTCCGTGCGTCCTGACGCCGCCAGCTCCTCCAGCCAGAGCATCTCGATCAGGTGGATGCCGTGCCGGTGCAGCAGCACGAGGTGCAGGTCGTCCTCCAGCGGCTCGTCGGCCAGCCCCTTCGCGTTGAGCCCGCCGATGGCGGCGTTGTCCGAGGCCACCACGGCCACGTCCCGCGCCGCCAGCCAGCGGCCCGCCTCGGCGGACAGCCCGGGCTGGCCCGACCAGTACTCCTCGCGCGAGCGCTCCCACACCACCGGCCACCCCGTACGGATCACCGCCACGTCCCCGGGACGCGGCGTGGCCAGCTCCTCCAGCAGCCCGGCCGGGACGCGGTAGCCGGCCGGCAGGTGGTCCACGCCGAGCCGCCGGGGCACGTCGTACAGCACCCCCCTGGCCACCACCCCGCCCACGTGCTCGATGCCGCAGCGGGTGGCGCCGTACGAGCGGACCCGGGCGGCCGGATGGCCGTTGTACAGCTCGTCGCCCGACCACATGTGGCACAGGGCGTCCATGTGCGTCGTGGTGCCGTGGTGGGTGACGACGAGGGCGTCGTCGGCCACCCGCAGGCCCGCGCCGATCGGCCGGGCGCCCGCCGCGTAGTCGCCGCCGTCCACGGACATGAAGTGCTGCGGCAGCGGGCGGCCCGGCAGGTGCGGCACCGTGCCGGGGGCGGGTGAGGACGTGGCGCCCCTGATCGGCATGGCCAGGCTCAGCACCTCGCCGGTGGTGGCACTGCGCAAGGCGTCGAGGACCACGGCCGGGGTGAGGAGGTTGAGGGTGCCACGCTGATCGTCTGGGCCGAATCGTCCCCAGTTGTTAGGCTCGTGAACCAAGTAAGCGCTCCCTTTCTCTCCGGAGGTCCGATGCACTGCGATCCGCGGTTCTCTCGTGTGCGCGAGGTGTTCGAGCGGCATTTCGCCGACGGCGAGGAGCTGGGCGCCGCGTTCGCCGTCTACCTGGACGGCGAGCCGGTGGTCGACCTGTGGGACGGGATCGCCGACCGGCACACCGGGCGGCCCTGGGCGGCGGACACGCCGGCCTTCGCCTACTCCTGCACCAAGGCGATCACCGCCGCCGTGCTCCTGCAGCTCGCCGAGCGGGGGCTGGTGGACGTGCGCGCGCCGGTCGCGGACGTGTGGCCGGAGTTCGCGGCCGGCGGCAAGGAGGCGGTCACCGTCGAGCACCTCCTCACCCACCAGTGCGGGCTGCCGGTGGTGGCGGAGCCGGTGCCGGTGGAGGAGTTCGAGGACCAGCCGGCGATCGCGGCGCGGCTGGCCGGGCAGGCGCCCCTCTGGGAACCGGGGTCGGCGCACGGCTATCACGCGCTGACGTACGGGTTCCTGGTGGGCGAGGTGATCAGGCGGGTGACCGGCAAGTCGGTGGGCGACCTGGTGGCCGCCGAGATCGCCGGGCCGCTGGAGCTGGAGCTGTGGGTGGGGGCGCCCGACTCCGTGATCGCCCGTACGGCGCGGCTCAAGGCCGGCGAGCGCCCCGGGCCCGGCGTCACCGAGACCCCCGCCGGTGGGCGGCCGCCGGAGGTGCTGGCCGAGATGGCGCGCGCGGCGCTCGACCCGCAGAGCCTGATGAACCGGGCGCTCGGCAACCCCGGCATGCACCTGCTCAAGGGCGGCGCGAACAACCCGGTGGTCCTGCGCGCGGGCTGGCCGGCCGCCGGCGTGGTCACCACCGCCAGAGGGCTGGCCGGGTTCTACCGCGCGCTGGTCGGCGGCGAGCTGCTGCGCCCCGAGACGCTCCAGGACGCCATGCGCCCCCGCGTGAACGGCCCAGACCGGGTCCTCCTCCTGGACACCTCGTTCGGGCTCGGCTTCATGCGGCCGTCGCTGACCTTCCCGATGCCGTCGCCCACCGCGTTCGGCCACTCGGGCATGGGCGGCTCCCTCGGCCTGGGCGACCCGGGGCGCGGCCTGGCGATCGGTTACGTCATGAACAAGATGGCCGACGCCATCTCCGGCAACCTGCGCGGCCTGCGCCTGGTGCAGGCGGTCTACGACTCGTTGTGAGGTCATGGGCGCTCAGTGCATGGTCACGCCGCCGCTCACCGACAGGATCTGCCCGGTGATGTAGGCGGCGCGATCGGTGCACAGGTAGGCGACCAGCCCGGCCACGTCGGCGGGCGTGCCGAGGCGGCGCAGCGGGATGCCACGGGCGATCTTGTCGACCAGCCCCGGCTCGGCCGCGGACACCCGGCGGAGCATGGGGGTGTCGGTGGGGCCGGGGCAGACCACGTTCGAGGTGACGTGCGCCCTGGCGGCCTCGCGGGCGAGCGTCTTGGCCAGGCCGAACAGCCCGGCCTTGGTCGCCGCGTACGCCCCCTCGCCGCCCGAGCCGGCCCTGGCCCCGTCGGAGGAGACGAACACCAGCCGCCCCCACCCCCTGGCCAGCATGCCCGGCAGCAGCAGCTTGGTCAGGAGCATCGGCCCGCGCAGGTTGACCTGCCACATGAGGTCCCAGCCCGCCGGGTCGCTCTCGGTGAACGGCTCCACGATCGACACCCCGGCGTTGTGCACCAGGACGTCCACCTCGCCCACCGCGCCCCCGAACCCCTCCACCGCCGGCGGCGAGGCCAGGTCCACGGCCATCGCCCGCGCGCCGGGCAGGCCGGCCGCCACCTTCTCGGCGTTCGGCAGGTCCACGTCGGCGATCACCACTTGCGCGCCGAGCGAGGCCAGGTCGGCGGCGATGGCCGCGCCGATCGCGCCCGCTCCCCCGGTCACCACCGCCACGCGCCCGTCCAGGCGCAGCCCGTCCATCACTGCCACGCCTCGACCAGGTCCGCCGTGGTGGTACGGGTGGCGAGCAGGCTGATCGTGTGCTTCAGCACGCCCCGCGCGTAGTCCTCCGGGATGCCCGCGACCGCGTCCGTGACCACCGTCACCCGGTAGCCCAGGTTGACCGCCTCCAGCGCCAGGCCCGGGATGCCCAGATTGAGCGAGACGCCGAGCGCGACCACGGCCGAGACGCCCAGCGAGCGCAGCGTCATGTCCAGGGAGGTGCCGGTGAACGGGGAGAAGCCGTGATGGCGCCGGCTCTCCAGGTCGCCGCCGTCCCGCAGTTCGGGCAGGACCTCGACGGCCGGCGTGCCCTCCAGCATGTGGTCCGGGTCCTTGAGCAGGGAGACGATGAACGGGCTGTTGGCCGCGTGCGAGCCGGCCCGGTCGGGGCGGAAGGCGGCCGTGCAGTGGATCACCGGCAGCCCGGCCTGCCGGGCCGCCTGGAGCAGGCGGGCCGCGTTGGCGATCACGTCGTGGCGGGCACACGCCTCCACCAATTCCGGAAATTTCGTACGATCGCCGACTACGCCCCGCTGCATCTCCATGACCAGCACCGCCACGCGCCCCACCGGCGACCTCCACAGCTATTTAGCCGAGCGCTTGCTTGGGCAGCATAACACCGGCACTCAGCGTCAACTCGCATTAACGCGGGGCGAAATATCTGCGGTCGTGACAACCCGAACCCCGGGTGAGACCGTCGAATCCAAGACGGCTGCCTGATGGGGGTACGACTTGGTCCCTGGTTACCGTGAAGTGCGCCAGCTCGGCGCCGGCCGAACCGGCCGCGTGTTCCTCGCCACCTATCAGTCGACCGGCGCGTACGTGGCCATCAAGTACCTGAACGCCACCCTGCGCAGGGACGCCGAGTTCATGGACCGCTTCCGGTCGGACACCCACGAGCTCGTCGAGCTCGACGACCCCAACGTGGTGCGCCTGTACGAGTACGTGGAGACCCCGACCAGGGCCGCCGTGGTCATGGAGCTGGTGGACGGCGTGTCGTTGCGCACGCTGCTGGCCGAGCACGGCCGGACCAGCCCGGAGGCGGCGCTGGCGCTGGTCAAGAGCACGCTGCTGGCCCTGGCCGCCGCCCACGAGAAGGGCGTGCCGCACCGGGACGTCAACCCGGGCAACATCCTGGTCCAGGCCGACGGCACCGGCAAGCTGGCCGACTTCGGCGTGGTGGTGCACGCCGAGGAGCCGGGCGTGCCGGCGGGCAGCCCGGCGTACATGTCGCCCGAGCTGTGGACGCAGGAGCGGGCGGGGCCGCCTGCCGACGTGTACGCCGCGGCGTGCGTGCTGTTCGAGGCGGTCAGGGGGCGGCCGCCCTACCGGGCGTACAAGGAGGGCCCGGACGGCGAGCGGGACGAGGAGCCGGACGTCCCCGCGCTGCGGGACAAGCACCTGGTGGAGCCGGTGCCGCTGGAAGTGGCGCCGGACACGCTGCGCGACCTGCTCCGGCAGGGCCTGGCCAAGGACCCGGCGACCAGGTACGCCTCGGCCCGGCAGTTCGCGGCGGAGCTGGAGGAGGACGCGGTCGCCGGGTACGGCCCCGACTGGGAGAAGCGGGGGCGGCGGCACCTGGCGGAGCAGGCCACGCTGCTCGCCCTCCGCTTCCCCCTGGCCAGGACCGACCGCGAGGCTCCGGCCATGGCCGGCCTGCGCGACCGGGTACGGCGGATGCCCAGGCTGCCCCCGCAGCTGTGGGTGGCGGGCGCGACGGTGGTGGCGGCGCTGATCGCCATCATCCTGTCCGGCGGCCAGATGCCTCCCGGGCCGGGGGCGATCCTGATGCCGCCTCCCAGGGCCGAGACCCAGGCCGCCCCCGCGCCCACCACCGAACCCCCCGCCGCCCCCGGCCGGACGTCCGCCCCGGCCACCCCCCGCCGCACGCCCACGACCCTCGCGCCGCCGCCACC